>JASJHC010000041.1:0-5258 GCA_033791245.1 Acidimicrobiia bacterium
CGTCGAAACCAGCCAACGGATTGCGGACACTCTGCTTGGTGCTCTCGCCAAAGCCGCCCCGGAGCGGGTACCGGCGGCTAGCCAGGGAACCATGAACAACGTACTCATCGGCAACGACGATTTCGCCTACTACGAGACTCTGGGCGGTGGTCAAGGAGGCCGACCCGGTCGCGCCGGTATGTCCGGAGTGCACACCGGAATGACCAACACCAAGAACACGCCGATTGAGTCACTTGAAGCCCACTACCCGTTCCGGGTTGTCCGCTACGGACTGCGTACCGGAAGTGGCGGGGCAGGCCGCTACCCGGGTGGAGAGGGTATCGAGCGCGAGATCGAGTTCCTCACCAACGCCGCAGTGTCGTTGATAGGAGAAAGGCGACGCAACCGGCCCTGGGGTTTGGCCGGTGGCGGACCGGGAGCAACCGGCGAAGACTGGCTCATTCGCAAGAATGGGTCTCGCCAGCGCCTTCCCGGCAAGACAACATTTGAGGTGGAACCAGGCGATCGTCTCTTGGTACTGACCCCAGGTGGCGGTGGCTGGGGTGCCGCGGCGGGCGAGTGACGAGGAAAGAGCGCCCGTCCCGAATTCGCAGCCACCCGCTTAGCCCTGCGTTACCATCGTGGGCAGGTGATACATAGGGGTGCCGATGTCGTTGGTTAAGGAACTCGAGGCGATTCTCGGACCTGACCGTGTTCACTCTCATCCGCTCGAACTACTCGTCTACAACAAGGATGCCGGGGTCACCAGCGGTGAGGTAGCGATTGCAGTCCTCCCCGAGACGACCCAAGAAGTCGCTGCGTGCGTCCGAGCTGCCCTGCGTCATGGCATGCCGATTGTTGCTAGAGGTACCGGGACCGGGCTCGCCGGAGGTGCAGTGCCTACCGAGCCTGCTCTTCTCGTTGTGCTGACCAAGATGAACGAAGTCTGGGAGGTCGATCAGGGCGCGGCCTGGGTTGGGCCCGGGCTGCTCAACCTGGATCTGTCTCGGCATACCGAACACATGGGCCTGCACTACGCGCCCGATCCGTCGTCACAGGCTGCGTGCACCGTTGGCGGCAACGTGGGTACCAACGCCGGCGGTCCACATTGTCTTTCTGAAGGAACAACCGTCGCCCACATCCTCGGCATGGAGATGGTTACCGCTGACGGCAGCGTTCTGCTGCTCGGCGGTCAGGGACCTGACCCAATCGGGCTTGATCTACGCGGGGTGGTTGTCGGTTCTGAAGGCACTCTCGGCATTGTCACCAAGATTCTGGTGAAGCTGACCGAGAATTCTCCCGCGGTCCGCACCGTGCTACTCACTTTTGGCAGTATCCAGGCGGCCGCGGCAACAGTCTCGGCGACGATCGCCTCGGGGATCGTGCCCGCGGCCCTGGAGATGATGGATCAGCCGATGGTCATCGCGGTTGAGGCATTCACCCATGGTGGCCTGCCCGTCGACGCTGCGGCCGTGTTAATCGCAGAGGTGGTTGGACTCGATGCCGGCGTGGCTGCCGAGGCCATGACGATCGAGAACATTGCGCTGGAGCAGGGGGCCACATCAGTGACGGTGGCCGCTGACGAGGCCGAGCGGGCACTGTTGTGGAAGGCGAGGAAGAACGCCTTCGGTGCCGTCGCCCAGGCTGCCCCCGACTACTACCTCCATGACACGGTGGTGCCGCGTACCCGACTCGTTGAGGTGATAAGCAGTATCTACGAGATCGGTGACAAGTACGGCATCAAGATGCTCAACGTTTTCCATGCAGGGGACGGCAATCTGCATCCGCTGGTGGCCTATGACGCAGCCGAACCGGGGATGACTGAGAAGGTCAAAGCTGCTGCCGAGGAGATGGTTCGTGTCTCGGTTGCCGCCGGGGGTTCGTTGACCGGGGAACATGGTGTTGGCCTGGAGAAACGGGATCTGATGGGTTTGGTATTCGATCCGATAGATCTCGATGCCCAGGCACGGCTCCGGGAGGCCTTTGACCCCGATGGTGTACTGAACCCAGGCAAAATCTTGCCTCGTGGATCACGCTGTTACGACTACGGAATGACCAAGCTCCCCGGAAAGTCGGAATAGCCATGTTGAAACAACAGCTGGCGCGGCTTGGCAAAGGTCTGTTTGAAGAAGCGATTCCGGGTGCGCCACAGGTTGACTACACGATCGCACCGAACTCAGCCGAAGAGGCCGCGGAGGTTCTTCGCTTTGCTTCCGAGCATTCCCTCCGTGTGTTGTTCTGGGGTGGCGGCACTCATCAGGCGATGGGCCACTGGGTCGATCCAGACCTGGTCATGACAACGTCGCGCCTCGATCAGGTTGTTGATTGGCAGCCAGAAGATCTCACGGTGGTGGTGCAGCCGGGAGTTCTTGTCGCCGACCTCGAGGCACAATTGGAGCAACAGGGCCAAACAGCAGTTCTTCCCGAGACTCCGGGAGTGGCGACGGTCGGCGGCACCATTGCTGCAGGATTGTCCGGGTGGAGGCGGCTGCGGTACGGACCGACCCGAGATCGGATGCTTGAGGTGAAGCTGGCGACCGGGGACGGACGGTTGATACGAGGCGGTGGCCGATTGGTCAAGAACGTCACCGGCTATGACCTACCTCGTTTGGCTACCGGCTCCCTTGGTTCTCTTGGGCTCATCACCGAGGTGTGTCTCAAGCTGTGGCCGCTGCGAGCTGAGCGGGCCATGCTGCATGTCGATGACCCAGAGCGAGCGCTCCAGGCTGCCTACCGCCCCGATGCGTTGATCGAAACCAACGATTCGACGACTCTCTATCTGGCCGGGTCAGCGGAGGAGATAGCTGCCCAAGCCGAACACGTCGGTGGCGATCTTGCACCGGGTCATCGGTGGCCCGAACCACTTGCCGGAAGAACAGAAATTGCCTTACGGGTGCCGGCCAGCGCAGTAACTGTCTTCTCCGCCATGCTGCGAACGCGGGAAGTGGCATTCCAGGCGGCTCACGGAACCGGCGAAGTTCGGTTTTTGGCTGACGGGATCGTGGACGAGATCGCAGCCATCCGCAGGTCGGCAGAGTCGATGGGCGGTGCGCTTGTTGTCGTCCGTGCCGGTGCCGACTCGTCCATTGACCCCTGGGGAACTCCTCCCGGCTCGGTCGAGCTACAGAGCAGAGTCAAAGACGCTTTTGACCCAGTCGGGGTCGCCAACCCCGGCATCCTTCCCGGAGGAATCTGATGGACCTGGTTCCAACCCAAGAGCAGTTGGCCACCTGTGTCACCTGTGGTTTATGTCTTCCCCACTGCCCCACCTTCCGGCTGACCGGAGACGAGGTGGCTTCCCCGCGGGGGCGCATCGTGGCGATGGGTGCTGTGGCGACTGGCTTGCTCCCCAGTGACGAGACCTATGCAGAAATGATGTCGTTTTGTCTGCAATGCCGCGCTTGCGAAGCGGCCTGTCCTTCCCATGTTCCCTTCGGGCAGATGATGGAGGGAGCCAGGGCCCAGCTGGCCAAAGATCAGCCAACCACTGCAGGCCGTCTTCGCCGCTTCATTGTTGGGCGCGTGCTGAATATGAAGTGGCTGTTGGCGCTGGTGACAAGTGGCATCGGCATATCGCAAAAGCTCGGGGTCATTCGAGTACTGCCAAAGAAGCTTCGGTTGGCCAGGGGTCTTCGTCCACAGCGGGTCTTTCCCCATACGGTGGTGGGTGTCCACGACAACGCACCGGCAGAACCAACTGGTTCGGTTGCGCTACTCGCCGGGTGCGTCATGGACGAGTGGTTCCCAGACGTCCACGACGCCACCCGTGGGGTGCTCCAGATGGCGGGGTTGACGGTACACAGCCCCGAAAGCCAGCAGTGCTGTGGTGCCCTGGCAGCCCATGAGGGTGCGGCTGGTGATGCGCAACGCATGGCAAGGAAGAATGCTGCCGCGTTTGAGGGATTCGACTACATCGTGTCAGACGCCGCCGGGTGCTCTGCCCATCTCAAGGAATACGCGGAATGGACTGAGCGCGGCTCATCGGTGGCCGCCCGCACCAAGGACGTCACCGAGCTGGTCGCCGAGCTGCTTAAGGAAGGGCGACTGCCTCGGCTGGGTAACGGTGGAGGGCAAGTTGCCGTCCACGATCCCTGTCATCTCCGCCACGCCCAGGGGATACTTACGGCTCCACGCGACATCGTCCGCGCCGCGGGATACGATCCGGTGGAGATCGACCCCGACGGAATGTGTTGCGGCGCTGCGGGTCTTTATATGGTCTACGAGCACGACACCGCCGAAGAACTGGGCCTCAAGAAGGCCGCCCAGATTCAGGCTGCCGGGCCCAAGACTGTCGTGTCAGCCAACCCAGGTTGCGAGATTCAGCTGCGTGCGCATCTTGACAAGGGATACCGAGTGCTTCACCCCGTCGAGCTGTATTGGGAAGCGCTGAACGCCTAGGTCGGAGGGTTCGGCAATGGTTCTTGCGTAGCGTGGGCCGGGATACCGGCGGGATGTACGCAAGAACGGGTGGTCTGGCTAGATCGGGCGCTCGTAGACGATCATCGGATTTACCACGCAACCGGACCGTTGCAGGGCATCCCGCAACCACTTGACGTCGGGGACTATCACCTGGAGCCGATCGGCTCTGGTCTCCAGTGCCAGGTCGACCAGAGATCGGATCATGTCGTCGGCATCGTCCGGACCACAATCGAGCCAGCCAACAGCGAGGCGGTCCTCGTGGCGGCGGGCCAAAGCCCAGCCAGTCTGCGAAGCCCACAGGGCTCCCTCCTTGGCTGCGGCCTCGAGGTCGGCAACATTGAGCTGCGCCCATTTCCAATAGTGAGCATGCAGGCCTCGCGACGGACTGGCCAAGGGGCCTGATTTCCACGAGACCCATGCGGGGATCGCCTCAGAGGAATGTGCCGGTTCCAGCTTCCGGTGGGCCTTGGCGCGTTGCCCCCCGTTGGAGGGGATTGCCGGCTCGGTGTCCGATATCTCGCGGCCTGCAACCAACCAAGTCCCCCGTTCGGAGAACCCGATCGTCTCGACTTGGCGTTGTGCCGGGGTGTTCCACCCCTCGGTGATGAGACGGGCCACCCGTGCGTTGCGTTGCTTCGCCCAATCGACAAGGGCCATTCCTATGGCTGAGGCGATGCCCCGGCGGCGCCACGATTCGCTTACCCGTGCTCCCTGGAACCACATCTCGGTTGGGCTCAACATGAGGCCACGGCCCATAGCTATTGCGGTGTCTTGATCGTCGACGGCAACCATGACCAGCCCGTCTGGGTTGGCCAACCAACCGGGAAGCTCCTCGACTATGTAGTCACCCCACTCGAAGG
>JASJHC010000042.1:0-6863 GCA_033791245.1 Acidimicrobiia bacterium
TGTCTACAACGGATCGGGCGCCCTGGTCAGCTCAACCATCGACGAATCTGCGGCCGAAGGCATCCTTCAGGCGGGCGATGTCATCGTTGCCGTCGAGGGTGAGTCTGTGGAGTTCTCGTCCGACGCAGTCACCCTGATCGGGGGGAGATCACCTGGCGATGAGCTGGCCTTGACCGTCAATCGAACCGATGCCGACGACCCTGATGTTGTCGATACGCTCGAAATCTCCCTCGTGCTCGGCCCTTATCGGTTTGTGGACGAGGACGGCAATGTTATGCAGGATGAGAACCGGGGCATGGTTGGCATGATGCTTACGAATGCAGAAGTCGAAGTTGTGTTCCCAGTGGATGTGAACATCGACAACCAGAACATTGGCGGTCCGTCGGCCGGCCTGATGTTCACCCTTGAGATCATTGACGCCCTCACCGAAGAGGATCTCACCCAAGGGCGCCGTATCGCCGGCACCGGGACTATCGACGCCGAAGGTGAAGTCGGGTCGATTGGCGGGATGAGGCAGAAGACCTTTGGGGCGATCGACGCCGGTGCTGAGTATCTATTGGTTCCAGCCGGTAACTATGACGAGGCGATCGAAGCAGCCGGCGATGACATCATCGTGGTCAAAGTGGCCACTATCCAAGATGCCATCACCTTCTTCGCCTCACTGTCAGCTGCCTAGGAGGCTGCCGACGAGCCGGAACTGGGATTGTTCAACACCTTCCTAACCAGACCGGACGGATTGGCTGTGGTCTGGACATGACACCTCTCTTTGTCTAACCCCGGGTATCGTGGCTAGATGGCTGACGAACTGACTCCCGGCGATATTCGAGCGCGCAAGTTCGCGGTGTCGCGCCGTGGCTACGACCGGTCTGAGGTGACGGAGTTTCTCGCCATGATTGCCGACCGGGTCGGTGTGCTCGAAGGCGACATGGGAGCCTTCTCAGAACGGTTGGGACAGCTGGGGATTACCGAGCTTCCAGACCTCAAGCGTGAAATGGATGATCTCGGGTCAGAGATCCAATCGGTTCTGGATGCGGCCATGACCGCGGCCGAGGGTCTGCGGTCCAGGGCCCATGACGACGCCACTCATCTCACAGAAGAGGCAACCGAGGTGTCGCGGGCCGCTCGTGGCGATGCCTGGGACACCGGAACGGATCTTCTTCACCAGGCGGACGCGGTTGCGGAGGCCATGATCACGGAGGCCCGTGAGGACGCCTTGTTTGTCAGAGCCGAGGCCGAACAAGATGCCAAGCGGCTCATTTCCGATTCCCGCCGCCAAGCCGACGAGATGTTGCGTTCCTCACGCGACGACGGCGAGAGGATCGTCGTGATTGCCAAGGCCGAGAGCGAGGCCATTCTCGAAGGTGCCCGCCAGTCCGCGGAAAAGGCGCAGGAAAGGGCGAGGGCTCTAGAGAATCGGCGTTCCGAACTACTTGGAGAGCTCGAGACCGCCGAAGCCGCCATTAGGGATATCGAGACGGCCCAGTCGAGTGACCCCTCTCCAGACATCGGGATCCGGGTCATTGCTTCCGGTGCCAGCGAGCAGACCCGCTGGCCGGAGGACGATGGTGCAGTCCGGATCCTCCCCGCAGCAGAACCAGCAGCGCTGCCAAGCGAGCGCCAAACCATTGACGCTGATGCCATGGCCGCCGAGGTCGCCCAGATGCGATCTGCCGTGACATTGCCACACCCCAACCCCGAGGTCGAGATAGATATCCGCAAAGATGCTGATGTGGGAAGCTCCGATGACGAGGTCGTTGGCCACGATGTGTCAGTTTCTGATGACGAGGCCGACGCTCTCGTTGGCCAAGATGAGCCGTCCGAGGTCTCGACCGTTGCTGGCGATGAGCCTGAGTCGCCGGGTGCTGCTGAGCCGTTTGTCGAGGAGTTGGCCGTTGCGGAGCCGGTGGCTGAAGAACCGCCAACGGAAGCCGTAGTCACCGAACCCGCGGTCGCCGAAGACAAGGTGACGGTCGTGCGAGATGCTCCAGGTATCGGCGCCCTATTTGCGAAACTCCGTCACACTCCTGAGCACGAAGCGCCTGTGGTTGCCGCCGCGGCCATCGACGAGGCTCCTCAAGCCAGTACACCTCGTGCTCTCGAGGCCGTTCCTCCTATCCAGGTTGGTGGTGGGTTTGATCGTCGCGACCGGATGTTGCTGCCCATTGAGAATCGTGGTCTGCGTGGCCTGAAAAGACGCATAGTGGAGCTGCAGAACCGGGTTCTGGAAGAGCTGCGAACGTCCGATGGCCAATGGCGATTGGGCCGAGAATTTGTCGTTCAGATGATGGGTGACGAACTGGACTCAGTCCTTCACGACAGTTTCCACGCCGGGCACGCTGCCGCGGCAGAATCGGTCGGAGCAGTTGGGCCGCAGGTGACCGGCGGACCGGAACAGGGAGCCGCGGAGACACTGATCTTTGATTTGCACCGAGATGTGCAGACCGTTCTTGATCGCGACTCTGGTGGCGGTAGTCGACGGCTGTCGGCAGATGTGGGACGTGTGTTCCGCGGCTGGCGTACCGACGAGGCGGAGCGTCATGTCCGACAGGCTGCACGCCGTGCGTTCAACGATGGCTTGCTAGCCGGCTACACCCGACTGGGGATCGATGAGGTTGAGGTGGCCGCTCCGGGCCGGGTTTGCGGTCAGTGCGGGGCTGATACCGGCATAACCTGGCGGCCTGGCGAAGAGGTTCCTGACGGCGTGATTGTGCCCCCAGCAGGGCCGTCATGTGAGGCCATGATTGTGCTCGCGGGCTCGAACGGCTTCGATAGTCGCCCGGGGCAATAGAATCACCTTGTGATAAACCGCGAACCAGTTCCCATCCGTCCCCGTACATCCGGTCGCCGTTGGCCGACAATTATTGCCGTCATCGTCATCGCCGCCCTCGTTACCGGCAGGTTCTTCGCCACATTGTGGACGGACTACCTCTGGTATCAATCAGTTGGTCAGACAGGGGTGTGGAGAACCCTCGTCATCACCCGTGTTGGCCTTGTCATCGTTGCTTCGACCATCGCATTCGGACTCTTCTGGCTAAACCTCTGGCTGGTCGACCGCCTCTCGCCGCGACGTCGCGTACCGACGGGCACTCCGGAAGAGGAGCTGCTCGCCCGGTTCCAAGATTGGATCGAACCGCGTGTCCGCAAGGTCAGGTTTGCCATCAGCGCCTTCTTCGGCCTGATGCTCGGACTTGGCGGATCGGTGTGGTGGCAGGAGTGGCTGCTGTTTCGCAACGGCACCAGCTTCGGGGTCAATGATCCGATCTTCGAAAACGACCTCTCTCTGTACGTCTTCCAGTTGCCGTTCTACAACGTGCTGTTTGGCTGGTTCTTTCAGCTCGTGCTCGTCATCGCTGTCGTCAGCGCCTCGATCCATTATCTGAACGGTGCTGTCGAGTTCTCGTTCAATCGCCGTGTCGAGCCCGGGGTGAAGGTGCACCTGTCGGTGCTGTTTGCCAGCCTCGCCGTGCTGAAGGCCGCCGGTTACCTGCTGAATCGCTGGGAGCTCTTGTTCTCAGCCCGTGGTCAGGTCTTTGGTGCTTCGTATACCGACGTCAACGCACAGCTGCCCGCACTCAACCTCCTCATACTGATCTCACTAGTGGCAGCGGTAATCCTGCTGCTCAACCTGAGGTTTCGTGGGTGGACCCTTCCGATTGTGGCTCTCAGCTTGTGGCTGGGAACTTCGGTCCTCGTCGGTGGCTTGTATCCGACCTTGGTGCAGCGTTTCTCTGTTGTTCCCGATGAGGTGAACAAGGAAGAGAAGTTTGTTGCCCACAATATCGAGGCGACCCTGGCCGCATATGGCCTAGAGAACATCGAGGTGCAGTCATTTGCTGCATCTGCCGACCTTGACCGCGAGATTCTGGGCCAGAACCAAAACACCGTCGACAACATCAGGCTTTGGGATCCAGGGGTGCTGACGACCACCTACAAGCAGCTGCAGAACATCAAGACCTATTACGACATCACCGACGTCGACGTTGATCGTTACGAAATTGACGGTGAGCTGACCCAGGTCATGGTCTCGGCTCGTGAACTCGATGAGGCCAATGTCCCTGGTGGCGGTTGGGTCAATGAGAAGCTTGTGTACACCCACGGCTTTGGTCCGGTGCTGTCACCGGCAAATAGCGTCACTACGGAGGGACAGCCAGAATTCCTGGTGCAAGATATTCCTCCGGTCGCTGCCAGCCCGGACCTCGCCACGGTCCAAGATCGCATCTACTTCGGCGACGCCGCCACAGGTGCATTTGCCATCGTGGGCAGCAAGCAGGACGAGGTCGACTTCCCGGTGAGTACCGAAGGTTCCGATGTGGAGTACACCTCCTATACCGGGACCGGTGGTGTCGAATTGGGCGGAATCTTCCGAAGAGCCGCTTTTGCGTTGCGCTACGCCGACTTGGACACGTTGATTTCGGGCCAGGTGGCGTCCGACAGCAAGGTGCTGATGGAGCGCAACATTGTCGATCGCGTCGTCAAGCTCGCTCCGTTCCTCTACACAGACTCGGACCCATACCTGATCCTTACCGATGACGGTCGGCTGGTGTGGATGGTTGATATGTATACGGTGACCGGCAACTACCCGTATTCACAGGCCGCACCCACTGCCCGGCTCAACCGCGGGTCGGACCTTCCCAACGGTTTCAACTACATCAGGAACTCGGTGAAGGCGACCGTTGACGCGTTTGATGGGACCGTCAATCTCTATGTCGTCGACACTGACGATCCGCTGATCCAGACCCAAATGAGGATCTTCCCTGACGTGTTTGTTGATGGTGCCGAGATGCCTGCAGACATCCGGGAGCACATGCGGTACCCCGAGGATCTGTTCCGGGTGCAGTCGGACCAGTACACGCTCTATCACATCACCGATCCCCGCCAGTTCTTCTCCGAGGTTGATCCGTGGGAGATCGCCAGGGACCCGTCGGATGCAGACCGGCCTGCACTGCGCGACCCGGACGTGACTGGGTCGGCTCGTCCGATGTTGCCGTACTACTTGCTGATGAGTCTGCCCGATGAGGACGACCTGTCTTTCATCATCATGCAACCGTTTACGCCACGCGCTCGGCCGAATATGGTGTCGTTCCTCGTCGCTAAGAGCGATTCTGCCGAGTACGGCGAGATGATCGAATACCGACTCCCGGCAGCTACTCAGCAGGATGGGCCGGGCCAAGTCGGTGACCTGATCAACCAGAACACCGAGATTTCTGCCGAGTTCACCCTGCTCGGACAAGGTGGCTCAAAGGTCATCCAGGGCAGCATGCTCGTACTTCCGATCGAAGAGTCGGTTCTGTATGTGCAGCCGATCTACATCCAGGCTGCCAACTCAACGGCGTCGAGTGCTCAGGCGGTAACAGGGGCAGGTGATCAAGCCACCGGCATCCCGGAGTTCAAGCGGGTTGTCGTCTCGTACAAGGGCGACATCAAGATGCGGGACACTCTCGGTGGGGCGTTGGATGCGGTGTTTGGTGTCGGGACCGCGGCCGCGGTCGACCAGCCGACCACGGGCGAGGAGCCGGGGGAGCCAGGGGAGCCGGGGGTAGTGGTACCAGAAGAGGTTGCTGCCCTTATCGAGGCCGCTGAGCAGGCTCTGGTCGATGCTGATGCAGCGCTCCGTGACGGAGATCTTGCGGCATACGCCGAGAAGGTTGCTGAAGCGCAAAGCCTCATCGGACGTGCTGCTGCTGTGATAAGTGCCGAAGCGGCTGGTTAGGTGGGCGGTGTCTTAGCGGGGCGCCAGGCCATCTTCATGTACACATCGCCGGTGCGTAGCTCGTCCAGCATCTGGTTCAATCGCTTGGATCGAGTCTCCGGGCGTTTGGCGCGGCTGATCCATCCGACGTAGTCATTTTGTTGGTACGGCGGTCTGGCTCGGTACAGCGCCATCAACCCGCCGTTTACTAGCGCATCCTCGACGTAGTCGGGCATCGGGTGACGAGGTCGGCGCGGTGCATGGGCCATGATGTCCTTCAGCAGCTTCCAAAAGAATACCGCGGTGTCCTAGTTGGCGACGGCCCGGCGTAGTGAGTGTTTCAGTTCGTGACGGTCGATGAACTCGACCAGATGATCGTTCACTTCGTTGACTCTGATCAAAAAGGCATCGTGGCCGTGGGGGGCCTCAATCTCGTGAAGCTCGGCATTAGGCAAGTAGCCGGCCATCCCCGCGACCTCCGTAGCCGGGTAGAGCCCGTCGCTACTGACGCTGATCACAAGAGCTGGTTGATCGATCGAGCGAAGAGCGGCCTCAACTGAGCCGCGGCCGCGACCGATGTCGTGACTGTCCATGGCGCTGATCAAGGTCAGGTAAGTATTTGCGTCGAACCGATTGACCAGCTTGTCGCCTTGGTGACGCAGATAGGTCTGCACCTGATAGCTGTCGTCGTCGGTCTGTTCCCGGCCGAATCGCTCCACGAAGTTATGCGGACTGCGGTAGCTGATCATCGCAATGCTGCGAGCCGCCGCCAGGCCTTGGGCAGGACCGGCCCCAAGTGGGTAGCGTCCTCCGGCGAAGTTGGCATCGGCCTTGATCGCCTGGCGCTGCGCCTCACTAAGAGCGACCCCCCATGCCGACTGGGTGGGGCCAGTGGCAATGGGTGCGATAGCGTCCACTCGGTCTGGGTAGAGGGCGGCCCACTCCAGCACCTGCATGCCACCCATCGAGCCGCCGACAACGAGGTCAAGGGTTTCCACCCCGAGAAGGTCCAACAGTTGTGCCTGCACGTGAACAATGTCGCGGATGGTGACCTCAGGGAATGTGCCCCCGTATGGCTCAAACGCCCCGGCCTCGCGGCTGGTGGGCCCGGTAGTTCCGTAGCAACTGCCGAGCACGTTGGCGCACACGATGTAGTCACGCTCCGGGTCGAGGG
>JASJHC010000043.1:0-4983 GCA_033791245.1 Acidimicrobiia bacterium
CCTGGTGTTGTTTTTCCCGGGGGTGCGTCCCCTTGGGGCCGGCGGGGGGGTTTAAAAAACACCACCGTGGGGGGGGGGGGGCCCCGCCCCCCCCCACCGCCAAAGAGGAGGAGGACAGGTTGAGCGTCATTCTGGAGACGCAGAACCTACGACGCGAGTTTGGTGCGCTTGTCGCGGTTGACGACGTCAGCATGGAGATCGAGGAAGGTTCGCTGCACTCGATCATTGGCCCTAATGGTGCCGGCAAGACGACGTTCTTCAACCTCGTGAGCGGAACGCTCAAACCAACCGCCGGACGGGTGCTGTACAAGGGCGAAGACATCACACACCTCCCGATGCACCGCACGATCCACAAGGGAATCGGGCGGTCGTTTCAAATCACCAATATTTTTCCGAACCTGACGGTATTGGAGAATGTCCGACTGGCCTGTCAGGCCCTGGGCTCCGACAGCTTCCGGCTGTTCAGGTCACACGCAAAGGCAACGGCCTATCTGGACCGAGCAGGAGAGGTGCTGGCAGAGGTCGGTCTCTCCGACCGGGCATTGACATTGGCCAGGACGCTGCCCCATGGCGATCAGCGCAAGCTCGAGCTCGGGATGATTCTTGCCCCAGATCCCGATGTGCTCATGCTCGATGAACCGACAGCAGGCATGGCCGCCGAGCAGGTCCCCGAACTGATGGACCTCGTCCAGTCAATCCAGGAGGCGGGCGACAAGACGGTGATCTTGGTCGAGCACAACATGAACGTTGTCATGAGCGTTTCGGATCGCATCACCGTGATGCACCAGGGCGCCCGGTTGGCTGAGGGGACGCCCGCTGAGATCTCAGCCGACGAACGAGTGCAGACGGCATATCTTGGCGCTCTCTATGACTCAAGCGACGGGGGCGAATCATGAGCCTGCTGCAACTGCTTGACGTCCATACTTTTATTGAACAGTTCCATATTCTCGAGGGTGTCTCTCTTGACGTACCCGAAGGCGACATCGTTGCTTTGCTCGGCAGAAATGGTGCTGGCAAGACAACGACCCTCAAGACGATCCTCGGTTTGACTCCCGCTCGCTCTGGCTCTGTCGTTTACAACGGTGTCAACATCACGGGCCGACGTAGCTACGACATTGCCGCGATGGGCATCGGCTTTGTCCCTGAGCATCGGGCCATTTTTTCCGATCTCAGTGTGGAAGAGAACCTTCGAATCGCAGAACGAGAGAACGGCGACTTCGCAGCCAAGGAGGAATTCATCTTTGGCCTCTTCCCTGACCTGAAGCGGCTCATTCGACTACCCGGCACCAATCTCTCCGGGGGACAGCAGCAGATGCTGGCCGTGGCCAGGGCGCTGGTGCCGGACAATCGCTTGTTGCTGATCGATGAACCGAGCGAAGGTCTTGCGCCTGTTCTCATCGAACAAATGATGGACGCCATCAGGCAACTCTCGAACAGATCGACGGTCCTACTAGTCGAGCAGAACTTCATCGTTGCTAGTCGACTGGCCAAACACTACGTCATCATCGAAGAGGGCCAGTCGGTCAAGAGTGGCGTTATGAAGGATCTGGTGCACGACAGCGAGACGATCAAGCATTACCTCGGAGCCGGGACGGGAGGTGCGATATGACCGCCGAGACCAAGAAACCAGACTCAGCCTCGAAGCAACGGCAACGCTCGGAATGGCTGATGGAGAACCGGGCCCGCGTATCGGTGCTGGCGGCCCTTGTCTTCTTGTTCGTGGTTGCCCTGGCTGGATTGGAACCAAAGGATTGGTTCCCCACCATTATGCAGGGCCTCTCGGTTGGTGCCCTCACCTTCCTTGTGGCGTCGGGCCTCTCGCTGATCTTCGGCCTGATGGACGTGCTCAGCCTGGCTCACGGCGAGATCTTTATGCTCGGGGCCTATCTTGGCTGGACGGTGTATACCCGGTTCGACACAACGGTCGATGCTGCCGTGCCGCTCTTGTTGGTAGCTGCACCGTTCGCCTTACTGCCGCTGTGGCGACGCTTGGGCATGCGGATGCGGCTACTCAACCGACATTGGCATGCTGGTATCTGGGCCGTTGGCCTAGCGGCCGTCTATGGGGCTTGGTTTGTGGTCTTTGCCTCTGGCGACAGCGATGTCGCCGAGGGCGAGGCATCAGGTACAAGCACCGGTGTCACCTTGGTTGTCACACTGTTGGTTATTGCAGCCGCGTTTGGGCTCTATCGAAAGTGGCGCGGTCATGACGGTTCGGTTGCCAACACCGATGGCGCCATGAAGCTGACTGCCTGGAGTCTTCTGATCGTCGGTGGTGGTGCAGCAATAACCGCGATGACCAAATTCCCTCTGGTCATTTGGGATGCAAAGGACTTCGCTAAGAGCCCAACCAATTATGGGGTGCAAGTTGATCTCGGCACTTTGGCCCCGCTGCCCGCCGATGGCTTCGGATGGCCGGCACTGATCGCGTTTGCGGTATTGCTGGTTGGTGGCGCTCTCGTTGCTCTCGGCCTGTCGTCTTTACAGACCGGTGGAGGAGACGTGACACCGCTCACCGCCAAGCACTGGGCTGGGTTCATTGGTCTGGTAGGTGTCGCCGTGCTGCTCCATCTCAGCAAAGCGCCGCTGAATGACTACGTATTTGGCCTCAGTACAACCTGGCGTTTCTTCCTGGCTATCGCCATTGCAACGGGTCTTGGCTTTGCAGTGGGTGCCTTTATCGAGGTGGTCCTCATTCGCCCGCTGTATGACCGACCCATCTACCAATTGATGATCACGCTTGGCGTCGGATTCATACTGATCGAGCTGGTTCGTGAGGTGTGGGGCCGTCCCGAGTTCACGATGGCTCGCCCCGCCGCCTTCAATGGCACGGGAGAAGGCTGTCCCGGCGAGGGTCTTGGTGGGTTCTTCAGCGGATGTTCGACCGTCGAGGTCTTTGGCGGTCGTCTCCGTGTCTACAACGAGGGCTTCATCGTGCTCGTCGGGCTTTTGGTGCTGATCGGGGTCACCCTTCTTCTCAAGAAGACTCGTATTGGCATGGTGATTCGAGCCGGGGTGCAAGACCCAGAAATGGTCGAAGCCCTCGGCATCAACGTGCGTCGAGTCTTCACTCTTGTCTTTGCTATGGGGTCGGGCCTGGCTGCCTTGGGCGGCGTGCTGGCGGCACCATCGATCGGTCTGTCGAGCGGAATGGGGGCTACCTTCCTGCTGGGGGCGATCGTGGCGCTAGCCATCGGAGGCCTCACCAGCTTCCCAGGGGCGGCGGCGGGCGCTGTGTTAGTCGGGCTACTCCAACAGATCATCATCAGATTCGGGCAGACGGGTATTTCCATTCCGTTCCTCGACGAGCCCTTCAAACCCTCGCCCACGGTTGTTCCGGCGGCGGCCATCTTGCTGATGGTGGTCATCCTGCTGGTCCTCCCATCCGGTCTATTGGGAAGGAGCGAACGATGACGAGTCTTACCGTGACCCAGGCGTCGGGGCTTTCCGGCTGGTTGCAGAGACGGCGTGGCTTGCTGGCCACCGTGGCGTTGCTGGTTGCCTTCCCCTTTCTGGTGTCGATCATTGTCGACGGCCAGGGTCTGGGGGCAGTACTTGCCAACGATGATGGAAACGCACGATTCCTCCAGGGTCTGGCGATTGAGATCTTCATCTTGGCCATCTATGCGCTTAGCTATGACCTGATCCTCGGGGTGACCGGGTTGTTGTCGTTTGGTCATGCCATGTTCTATGCAGTTGGTGCCTATACCTTTGGCATCATGCTGAAGACCCATGAGATGTACTGGGTCGCCGCTCTGGGGGTGGTGCTGGTGGCAGCCGTGCTGCAGGCGCTGTTGTTTGGCATCGTGCTCTCCCGAGTGAAAGGGATCACGTTTGCCCTCGTAACCCTGGGCATGGCATCGGTGTTCTGGATAGTCATTCAATCGAGCGACCTCCAGCAGTGGGCGGGGGCCGAGATCGGTCTGCAGGGGGTGAAGCCACCGGTTTGGTTCTTGGATACGACCAATGAGCGCTTTGCGTTCTATCTGCTGGCGATGGCGTTGATGATCCTGGTTTATGTCGCCTACCAGCGGATGGTCGAATCACCGGCAGGCAAGGTGTTCCATGCTATCCGGGAGAACGAAGACCGGACATTGATGCTCGGCTATAACACGTTCTGGTTCAAGCTGCTGGTGTTGGTAGTTGCTTCGATCACCGCCTCGCTGGCGGGGGTACTGCACACCATGCACCAACCAGTCGTCACACCCAACGTTGCCAGCCTCGGCTTCACCGTGACTGCACTCTTGGTCATCCTCATCGGGGGCGTTGGAACCATAACCGGGGCGCTGGTGGGAGCTGCCGTCTACCGACTGCTCCAGTTCTATCTGGATCGGTGGTTTGGTGCAGCATCCGAATTGCTAATCGGGCTCGCCTACGTGGTTCTCGTGTTGTACCTGCCGTACGGAATCGTTGGAACCTGGCGGGTCAAAGGTGTTCGAATCAGACAGGGCCGCGCCCGACTTCTCAAGCTGTTGAGTGGCGGAGAGAAGACATCACTGAAAGAGTGATTGGAGAGCAGATGACAAGATCGATTCCCGCATTTGATTGGATCGCCCATCACGCCGACCTATCACCCGACAAGACAGCTCTCATCGACGAGGGGCGGGACCTGACGCTGTCGTATGCGGATCTTGACGACCAAAGCCGTCGTCTTGCGGCGTGGCTGGCCCGCAATGGCGTCGGTGCAGGTGACCGCGTCGCTTTCCTGGCCGGCAACACGACTGATGTCTTCGAAGCATTGTTTGCCTGCGCCAAACTCGGGGCCATCCTGGTACCGCTGAACTGGCGACTGGCGGTGCCTGAGCTGCAATTCATTGTTGATGACTGTCGTCCGCAGGTGCTGATCTTCCAAGAACCGTTTGCGGAGCAGGCTGCGGCATTAGATGTGCCGGTCACGCTGCAGCTCGGTGACGACTATGCGGGAGCCAAAGCAGCAAGTAGCCCGACGCTGATTGGCGCGGTCACCGCAACCTTCGACGACCC
>JASJHC010000044.1:0-4262 GCA_033791245.1 Acidimicrobiia bacterium
ACAGTCCAACTGCCCTCCCCGACCCTACCGGCTGGCTGGCTGAGACTCGTCCCGGTCGAGTATCCTCGTGGCTCACGTTAACCCGTCTACAGAGGAGCCCTGGTGAAGGTCTACCCACCTGAAAAGATCCGCAACGTCGCACTAGTTGGTCACAGCGGAGCAGGGAAGACGACTCTCGCCGAAGCAATGCTCTATCGCGCCGGTACCGTTTCCAGGCTGGGACGGGTTGAAGACGGGAACACAGTCACCGACTTCGACCCAGAAGAGCATGAGCGAGGCCACTCGTTGAGCCTCGCACTTGCCCCCATCGAATGGCACGGTCACAAGATCCACATCATTGACACACCGGGCCATACCGACTTCGTCGCCGATGTGTACGCCGGCCTCCACGTAGCCGACCTTGCCGTCTTCGTCGTCTCCGCCACCGACGGCGTTGAAGTCGGCACCGAGCGTGCCTGGCGGGCCGCTGAGGTACTCGGTTTGCCACGCATGATCTTCATCAACAAGCTTGACAAAGAGGAGGCCTCCTTCGACAAGACGCTGGAGTCACTCCAACAGCGCTTTGGCGCTGGTATCGCCCCGATCGAACTCCCGATCGGCGAAGGCTCCGCATTCCATGGTGTCGCTGACCTCTTCACCGACAAGGCCTACATCTATGACAGCGGCTCAGCACAGGAAGCCGAGATTCCCGATGAGCTCGAAGAACGAGAGCATAAGGTTCATAACAACCTTGTAGAGGGAATTGTCGTCGCTGACGATGATCTGCTCGAAAAGTACCTGGAGGGCGAGGTTCCCGACGCGATAGAGCTCGAAAAGACGATGGCGATCGGGGTAGCACAGGGATCGGTGTTCCCGGTCGTGTGTGGATCCGCAACCGGACCCATCGCAGTCGACCGGCTCGCAGATTTCATCGTCGAGATCGGACCGTCACCGCTGCGCCGCAAGAACCTCAGAGTCACTGCCGGTGGCGAAGAAGTCGAGATCGAACTCAAAGCCGATGGAGATCCGCTGATCCAGGTCTTCAAGACCATTGCGGACCCGTATGTCGGACAGATTTCTCTGTTCCGTGTCCTCTCCGGCAAGGTCAATGCCGAGCATGTATTGCACAACCAGCGGACCAACAGCGACGAGAAGCTCGCCAAGATTGCGGCGATGATCGGTAAGGAATCGGAGTTGGTGGATTCACTACCGATGGGTGATCTTGGTGCAGTAGCCAAGCTGAATGAGACGGCAACAGGCGACACCCTCTCAGTCAAGAGCCAGCCAATCACCGCCCCCCAGCTACGGACGCCGACGCCGGTCCTGGCAACGGCGATCCACGCCAAGACCCAGGCGGATACGGACAAGTTGGCCAATGCCTTGCGCCGCATCCAGCAGGAAGACCCCGTGATCGTCGTCGAGCGCAACGCCGAGACACATCAGACTCTGCTGCGGGGTATGGGAGAGACTCACCTGATGATCACCCAGCAGCGGCTCAGCCGTAAGTTTGGGGTCGAAGTCGAAACCGAACCGGTGCGAGTGCCCTATCGCGAGACCATAAGCCGCAAGGCACAGGCCGAAGGCAAGTACAAGAAACAGAGCGGTGGCCACGGACAGTTTGGTGTTGCCATGCTCAAGGTGGAGCCGACTCACCGCGGTGAGGGCTTCGAGTTCGTAGACGAGATCAAGGGTGGATCGATCCCGCGGCAGTTCATCCCCGCTGTAGAGCAGGGAATCCGCGAGACCATGGTTGATGGCGGCGTGCTCGGCTTCCCAGTAGTTGACGTCCGAGTTCGTGTCTACGACGGCAAATACCACGCTGTCGACTCGTCCGAGATGAGTTTCAAGATGGCAGGTCGGCTGGGATTCAAGGCAGCCATGGGCGACGCCTCACCGATCGTGCTGGAGCCCGTATCAAAGATCGCCGTATCGGTCCCGTCCAACTACCAGGGCGAGGTCATGGGTGACTTGTCCTCCCGCCGTGGTCAGGTCCAAGGAACCGAATCATCATCGGGCGGACGCCAGATGATCACTGCCCTGGTACCGACTTCGGAGATCATCAGCTACGCAATGGACCTCCGGGCGCTCACTCAAGGGTGGGGAACGTTCACCGCAGAGCACGACCACTATCAGGAACTGCCATCGCAACTGACCGACAAGGTCGTCGCTGACGCCAAAGAAGACGATTAGGCACCAGGGCCGCTTGCAACGCCCCGAGTTTCTGCGACGCAGAAACTCGTAAGGTGCCCGCCTTGCGGGCACCCGCTATGCCAGCGCTAGTTCCAGAGCGAGTCCATCCAGGATGTCGCTGACGGTTATCCCGACCTGGGTCACGCCAATGTGGGCAACTGCCCGCTCGGCGCAAATGGATCCCGCCTGGAGGACACCGGCGCGACCCGGAGCAACACCTGGCAACGCCGCAATCTCCACCTGGCTCATCCCCTGGAGACGATCGGCTGTCTCTCGCAACGCGGCGAGCGAGACGACGACGTCCGTTCTCACCTCCAGTTCGCTGGTTTCAATACCGAAGTGAACTGCGGCCATGGTCGTGAACGTGCCTCCTGAGCCCAGAACATGCGACGCTTGGTAGGGCGGCACCACATGGTCGAACAACCCGTCGACATAGTCGCGGGTCTCTTCTGGGTTCCGCAGACCGAGAGCAGTCACCCGCTCGGTCAGACGCACAGAACCGATGTCAACGCTCATCGCATAATCAGGGTGGTGCTCACCAACCACGAACTCAGTACTACCGCCGCCGACATCAATCACGCAGAACGATCCTTTGGCCTCGAGCGCCCTGGTCGCCCCGTTGAACGTAAGACGAGCTTCCTCCACGCCATCGATAACCAAAGGACGAAAGCCAAGCACATCAGCGACGCTGTCGGCGAACTCTGCACCGTTTGCGGCGCTCCGGGTCGCGGCAGTAGCTACACCCGCTTTGGCCACAACATCGGTACCATCGATCAAGCCAGCGAAATACCTCAGCCCACCGAGCGCCCTCCCCATCGGTGCGTCGCCAAGCCTTCCGGATGTATCAAGACCCTCGCCCAGCTTCGTTATCACCTCGTGGCGCTCTAGCTCGCCAAGCGTGGCGGCGGAGCCGCTACCAACGACCTCTGCAATGAGGAGTCGGACGGTATTGGTCCCGATGTCAACGGCGGCAACTCTCATCGCGGTGGTTCCACCCAATCGGGGTTCCTCACAACAACATCGTCGACCTCGACCACGCATCGGATCGAACAGTCGAGCGGTTCGATATCAGCTGCGGTGGCGATACCAACTGGATTGGCGTTGCCCGCAGCGTGATCGGCGTAGTGGGCGTGCAGACACTTCACCCCGAGGCGGGTACCGCCGACGCCCCCTGACGGGCGGTGCTGCGGTGCATCGCTCGCGATGAGAGCGTCCCTTTCGGTGGTGTATCGCGTCGTTGCCTGGTGGTGAGCCGCCGCAAAGACCGGATCCCTTTCGATACGGGCTTCGGCCTTCTTCACCCCCCCAGCAGCCTCCAACCTCCCAATCCGGCGTTGCGCTAGCGGGCAGGTCAACCAGAAGGTTGTTGGGAAAGGTGTTCCGTCGTCGAGATGCGGTGGCACTTTGGTCACCGTAGGCAAACCAAGGGGGCACCGTGCCACTACGTCAACGATCGACCTCGGCTCGCGGCTGAGCTGTGCAGCTACGACGCTTCGATCATCCATCTGGGACGAGGTCACGACCAGTCAGAAAGTCCCAGAATCTCTCGAGCAGCGACCTAGAATCGAACCCTTGCTCGGCAACGACAACGCCATCGAGTGTCGGGCCACCCTCGAGCTCAACCACATAGGTTGTTTCGCCAGGCTCGGCCATGCCGTACTGCTCTCTGGCGATCCGCTCGAGCTCAGACGGTGACTGGACCGCATCGATCTCCTCCCGGAGAGACTGGTTCCCCGCTGCCAGCGCATCGAGTTGTTCCCTGGTGTTGTCAACCAGTCGCTCCTGGGCAATGAGCTGACGAAACGGAAACACACCGGCAAGAACAATCGCCAGACCGGCGAGCATCAAAACGGCAAAGAATGGTCCCCGTCTTCCTGCTCGGGCGGTTTTTGTCGCCGGTGTGTCCGTTGTCGTCATTCCGACCGCTACCTACTTCTTGAACGCTTTCCAGCCTGCAAAACGAGCCTCGTCACCGAGGGCCTCTTCGATACGCAGGAGCTGGTTGTACTTTGCAGTCCGTTCGCCACGGGCTGGTGCGCCGGTCTTGATCTGACCCGCGTTTGTTGCCACCGCAAGATGGCTGATAAGTGAAT
>JASJHC010000045.1:0-4300 GCA_033791245.1 Acidimicrobiia bacterium
GGCGCAGCTGATCAAGCGAATCTACGAGGTCGATCCGCTGGTGTGCCCGTCGTGCGGCTCAGAGATGAAGGTCATCGCGTTCATCACCGAGCATGACGTGATCGACGCGATTCTCCGGCACCTGAAGCGCAAGGAGTCGCAGGAGGCGCGGGGGCCGCCGAACTGAGCCGAAGCCCGGAAACGCGGTGCGGATCGGTCTTGGCGGCGATGCGTGGTCGGGTGAGGTGCGGGCGGCGTGGGCGATCAGCGGCTCGGGACGGTGCGATGGGCCGGAGACCAGGGGCTGATGCTCTGGTGTCCGGCGAAGTCGACGATCAGAACACCTCAATCGAACCGTTTCAGGCAGCGTGCGGCACCAGTTCAAGGGTCAATGTGCGTGGTACCCTTGAGGTGGGTGAAAGGAAATTCCTATCCGTCGAACTCAAGCGGTTGGCGGGCAAGGCGGGTCTCGCCTTCCAGGTTTATCTCTTGAAGGGCAAGATTCGGGCGTCGTAAGCCGGTTCGGCGGATATCCGACGTCACTCTACCGAAGGGCGCATGAGGTCGATGTTGTGGCGGCCGATTTCGCCTACCCCACGGTGGCCGACCATTCCCCGCTGCCGCCGCTCTCGAATCCGTTGTAGAAGAGCATCCCTTCGCCTTCATAACAGCCGATGTCCACGGTGCCGTTCTCGATCCGCGCCCGGCCGTCGAGATCCACCGATCCTAGACCGCCAGGGGGAGCGTTGTTCCCGGCGTCAACGCCGGGTGAGCCTTCGCCGAGACGGTAGTTGTAGTTGGGCGCGCCGGGATCGACGAAGAGGGGATCGACGCCGATGAGGTTGTTGCCCGTGCCGACGCCTGTCTGGAGAAAGGCGTCGGTTCCATTGCCGAAAGCGATGGAGTTGTGCAGATCCACTGTTGCGCTGCCGCTGATGGTGAGGTCGATCCCGGTCAAGGTGTTGTCCGCCACCGTGAGGTTGACGAGCCGCAGTTCCGAGGTGTCGGCCGCAAATCCGTCCAGCCCGTTCTGCTCACCGAGTGCCACAGCCGAATCCGTGATCAGCAGGGACGCATTGTCGGAGCAAAATATTCGTAGCTGCTCGCCGGATTCACCGCTGAGGGCGTTGTTCAGGGCCCACGAACTCTGCCGGACGGTCATCTGCCCATTGCCCGTGAGGTAAAGGGTGCCCCCGACGCCCGCCACACTCGAGCCTGTTCCTGAGGCAATGTTGTTCGCGACCCGAAGATTGACGATCTCGGCGCTCGCATCCTCGCTGACGCCGAAGAAGTGGCCGGCGCCCTGCTCCAGTCCTGCAGCGCTGCTGGCGGTATTTTCTTCGACCCACGAATCCTCGACAAGGTAGCTCGCGGCGCCCGACGCGGTGATTGTGAGCCCTGCTCCCGCCACATTGCCGTTTACCGAAGACGCCGTGGCGGTGTTCGAGACGATCCGACACCGGGAGACCTCCAGGTGTGAACTACCCTGGAGGGATGCCCAAACCCCGCCCCCGGGAAGTGAGCCTGTGAAGCTGGCGTGGTTGTTCCTGATGATGAGGTTCGTGAGCTTGACGGTGCAGTCTCCTTGAGGCACGATGGTGATTCCGGCGCCGGCCAAGGAGCTACCGTTCATGATCGTGAACCCATCCAAAGTGACTGAACCGCCGCTGATCTGCACGTGCACGACCTCGTCGGCGGCGCCACCATCGATGATGGTCGTATTGGGGTCGTCGTCGCGAAGCGTGAAGGTGGAGTTCCAACCCCCGTTGATGGTCATGTTCCCGACCGCGAAGGAGGACGGAATCCATATGTACTCGGGATAGGTATTGGAACCCTGGACATCGATCTGGCAGTTGAGCCCGGACGCGCAGTCATTCACCGCCCCCTGGATGGTGGCGAACGACCCATTCGGGCCAACCGTCATGCGTACCACCTGCGAGGTCGCCACTTGCGGGGTGGCGACAACCGCCACCATCGCAACACCAACAACCGCCACAAAGAACCTCGTTCTGCTCGTGATGCCGATGACTCGAGAGATGAATCGTTCCATGGTCCTGGCCTCCTCTGGTACTGACCCGTCAGAAAGACTGGTCAAAGTTTGACACTGTGATCCGTGGTGCCGATCGGACGCCGCTGCTTCAGGCAGCGATGTCTTGACGCGAAGTACGGCGGCTTTCATGTGGTCATCCGCTCACCACTATAGGTTTTGAGAAAACTTCTGTACAGCGCATGTTCATGCGTATCATTCATGGGCGCCACCCAGTATGCTCATTACTCACGGGCGAGGGTGGTTGATTGAGAATTTGTCGCGACTGCATTGGTGAACATTTCTCGTTGGAGGTTTCTCATGACAAATCGAAGTTGTGCGGTCATGGCGGTGGTATTGATGCTCGGTGCGTTCACGCCCGCGACCGCGGGAGCGGTGACGCTGCTCGATCAGCCTCCGACACAAGCATGGGGAGTCTTCAGTGACGAGTCCTTTGACCTCACCCCCCAGCCCTACGGGTACTCTCAGGTGATAGCGGACGACTTTGAGGTCGCCACGGGCGGCGCCGGGTTCGCCCTTGAAGAGGTGGTGATTTGGGGAGGGTTTGAACCGTTTCCGGGGAGCACGTTCCCTCTTTGGGATGATGTGGATGTCCTCGTCCACGCCGATGCCGGCGGTCTCCCCGGTACTGTGCTGTGCGCCGAGACTGGAGTCTCGGCAAATCGCCAGGCAACCGGGCTCACCGTCACTGGGGAGGATGAGTACATGGTGACCCTCACTCTGAGATCACCCTGTGGGCTCTCCGACGGCAGCTACTGGATCGAGGTCTACTACAATACCGCCCTCGGTTACGACGATTGGTTCTGGGAATTCAGCGCACCCGACCCGGGCGGGATTTACGCATACGCTTTCCAGGCTCCGGGCGTGGCCTGGACTCCGGAAAATGTGGGCTCGTACGGCGACACCGCCCTTCAGCTCGACGGCAGTCTGGGCGCCGTCGCCTGTGTGGACAGCGCCGCGGCTTTGCAGTCGGCCCTCACGGCCGCGGGCGCCGATGGCGAGGACGATGTCATTCTTGTGGTCCAGGGAACCTACCTGACGACCGGTTCGGCGTTCATCTACACCACCGCGGAGAGCTTCGACCTCCAGCTGTTGGGAGGATTCACGGCGGGCTGCACCGATCGGGTCGTCGCACCGGCGAATACCATCCTCGACGGCGCAGGCGCGAACCCGGTGCTCGTACTGGAACCGGGATCGTCCACCCAGGGCAACCTCCATGTTCAGGGATTCACCATCAGCAACGGCGTCGCAACCGGGACTGGTACGGCAGGTCTGGTGGCGGGCGGAGTTCCCGGTCATAGCGGTTCGATCACCATCGATCACAACGCGATTCTGAACAACCAGGCCGAGAACGGCGCCGCGGGAATCCTTGCCGGCTATGGTGGAGTCCTGGCGGTGGTCAACAACCTCATCGCCGGCAACGTCTCCTCGGGCGGCTATGGCGCGGGTGTGCTGAGCTGTAGCGGCGAGACCCTGTGGATGACCAACAACACCGTGGCCGACAACAGCTGCACCGGCGGTTGCACAGGCGGCGTGGAGGTTTCGGGCTCGGTGCCGCCGCACATCAACAACAATATACTCTGGGGAAACCAGAACCTCGACCTGGCCTTCCAACACTCTTCCACCAGGCTCTCAAACAACGACATCGGCGTCTTCATGGGTGATCCCGACCCAAGCAGCACCGGCAACCTCAGCGTGGATCCCGACTTCTACGGCGGGGGCAACTACCGGCTCCAGATCAGTTCTCCGGTCGATAATCAGGGCACCAACAACCCAGCCGGAGGGCTCCCGGCATACGATCTCGATCGTCGCCCACGGGCAAGGGACGGGCATGTCGACATGGGGGCCTACGAGACTCCGCCGGTCTTTATTTCCGGGTTCGAGGATCCTCTGTTGGGCGACTGGAGCCTGGTTGTAGGAGCGGACTAGGAGCGTTCAGCGCATCATCGGGGACCCGCCCCTCGCTGGTGTCCCACCCACCGTGCTCTGATTGGTATAAAATTGAGACAGAAGTCCGCAGTTGCGGATGCTTTCTGTTCGTCAGGCTTCGCTGCGGGTTCGATTTCAGGTTGACTCCCCGGATGCGGCGTCCTGCAGGATGGGGATCGCCATCTTGCACAGCAGGGTGAACACGAGGAACCCGACGGCGAAGATTCCCGCTCCCACCCGGACCTCACTCAGCGTCGGAACATACTCGTAGAACTCGCCCAGGGTGTCGGGCGTCATTCCCGGGATGACCAGCGCCATGCCTTTTTCGATATAGACTCCGGCGAA
>JASJHC010000046.1:0-2816 GCA_033791245.1 Acidimicrobiia bacterium
GATGAGGGCGTCGGTCGGGTCGAAAGAACCCGCAACCCAGTGTTGCAATGCGGTGAGCCACTCGAGCTTCACCTGATACATCGGGTCGTTCACGTTCCGGCCGTTGATGACATACGTATTGATGACGGTCAGATCACCGAACCGGGCGGTAAGGACCCGGGCGTCGTCCGGAGTCGGGTCCCCCACAAAGCCCCGGGTGACCTGGTCGGGAGCCGACCGAGACAGGATCGCTACCCCGTTGTAGGGGCGCTGACCGTACGAGGTCGTCACGTACCCGGCATCTGACAGTTGTCCGGCTGGGAGCTCGCCATCGAGGGCCTTGGTCTCTTGGAGACAGACGATATCGGGCTGCTCCCGCTCAAGAAGGGCTAGGACCCGGCCAAGCCGGGGTCTGAGCGAGTTCACATTCCAGGTGATCAGACGCATTGCCCCAGCTTACGATCACGTGCGGTCGACCCCTGACCAATGTATCGCAGGTCAATGAAATCGTCGAACCCCTCCGGAGCCAAGCGGGATTTGATCGGGTGTTGATGTTGTGACGACCGAGTCGTGACGTTCACCGCTGATGATGGGGCTAGAAGCGCTGAGACAGGTGTCGAGCGGGTACGAAGGAGAATCAACATGAACGAGACAGCAAGCGGCACCGCAGAACGTTCGGTGCGGCCGCGTGTGCTGAGGTGCGGGCCGTCGGCACTAGTGGATCCCTGGGCCGGGCAACACCGAGACGAGGACCACAGGCGTCGACAGCTAATTGATGCATTCAACGAACTCGACAGCATGGCCCATCAGGTCGAGCACCGATTCGTCGAGCTGGGGCCTGATGCTTGCGACCGCGAACGGGTCCACGGTGAGGTATTGGTTGCGGAGGCCTACCGGATGGTGGGGGGCCCGAGTGGCGATCTTCAGCAAGTTCAGAACCAGACCGGTGAGCTGCGGCGCCTTCTGTGTCAGATAACGTCTGATGGCACCACAGCTGGAATGTCGGAGGCCGCCACCCCGCCGATGCTGAGTTTCACCACGAGCCGGATCTGAGGAGTGAGCGTCCGCCATGGTCAACAGACCGCCAGAGGTCGGAACGTACCGGTTGGGCTGGCATGACCAGATCGAGTACGAGTACTCCGCCAGCCGAGGCCTCGACGAACTCATCGTTCGTGATCTCTCGGCTCGTAAAGGCGAATCGCAGGACGTGCTGGATCGCCGTCTAGCCGCGCTGGAAGCCTTCCTGCGGATGCCGATGCCGGTGTGGGGCGGTGATGGCGAACTCGAGAACATCGACTTCGACGACATCCGCTACTACATGCGCCCTACCCGAGTCCGTGTAGATGACTGGGACGAGGTCCCCATCACAATCAGGGATACTTTCGAGCGTCTCGATATCCCACAGGCGGAGGAGGAGGTCCTCGCCGGGGTTAGCGCCCAATACGATTCGGAGGTTGTGTATCACCACAACCGAGCCGAGCTGGATCAGCTCGGGGTGATCTTCACCGACATGGATACTGCGGTACGTCAACACTGGGATCTGGTCGGCCAGTACTTGGGTACGGTGGTTCCGTTTGACGACAATAAGTTCGCCGCGCTCAACGCGGCGGTGTGGTCGGGAGGATCCTTCCTGTACGTGCCGGCCGGTGTTCATGTTGATTTGCCGGTGCAGGCGTACTTCCGAATCAACGCCGACCGACTAGGTCAGTTCGAGCGGACGCTCGTTGTGGTCGAAGAGGGAGCGTTTGTTCACTATATCGACGGCTGCTCGGCTGCGAATCTGTCTGCCGCTTCCCTGCATGCCGGAGTTATCGAGGCTGTTGTGAAACGGGGAGCCCGCTGTCGTATCACCGGTCTGCAGAATTGGTCGAAGAGCGTCTACAACCTCGTGACCAAACGAGCCGTTGCCCACGAAGAGGCGACCATGGAGTGGATCGACGGCAATATCGGCGCTCGTCTTACGATGAACTATCCGTCCGTAATCCTCAGTGGCTCCGGCGCCCACGGTGAGGTTCTGTCGATTGGCTACGCCGGGCGAGGTCAGTACCAGGATACCGGCGCCAAGATGATCCACCTCGCTCCGGGCACCACCTCGTTGGTGACTTCGAAGTCGATCTGCCGCGACGGTGGGCGAGCGGGCTATCGAGGTGTGGTGCATATCGAGGACGGTGCCAGGGGATCCCGTTCGTTCGTGAGGTGTGATTCGCTCATTCTTGACTCGATTTCTCGAACCGATACCCATCCGACGATCGAAGATGGGGAGTCCGAGTCCTACGTTGGTCACGAAGCGACCGTCTCGCGTGTCAGCGATGACCAGCTTTTCTACATGATGAGCAGGGGCCTCTCTGAGAACGAAGCCGTATCGATGCTGATCGCGGGGTTTGTCGAACCCATACTGCGTGAGCTTCCACTCGCCTGCGCCGTCGAGATCAACAACCTGATTGCCCTCGACATGGAAGCCGCCGGCGCCGTGGGGTAGTCGAACCTGCCTACTGATCGTTGGCCCTTGTGGGTCAAGGGCGGCATCGCTCTGTGCCGCACATGTACCGCCGCCGGCCGAGGTGGGAGTTGAGACGGGGTTGAACTCCGCGGGAGGCTCCCGTCAATCGGATTCGACATCCTGACAGCGAGCTACGAAGACCGTTGCGGAAGGAGCGTTGCGCCGCTGATGAGAATCGGACTAGTTTCGACCCCGTGGGTGCCCGTGCCCCCGTTGTCCTACGGAGGCACGGAGGAAGTAGTTGACTCGCTTGCCAGAGGCCTGGTTGCTGCAGGGCACGACGTCCTGCTGTTCGCCACCGGAGATTCGACTTGCCAGGTGCCGAAGGCATGGATGT
>JASJHC010000047.1:0-3441 GCA_033791245.1 Acidimicrobiia bacterium
TGCGATCGTGGTGGCCGGGGCCAGCGTGGGCTGAACCGTTGCGCCGGAATCGGAATCACTGCAGCCAGCGACAGCCAGAATCACAACGAGTCCAAGTAATAAATAGCGCATCCCACCACGCTAATCGGGAACGGATTCAACCAGGTCCGTCGTGCGCTCAGTCGGCGTCGGCGTGGGCTCCGTCGAACGACCACCGATCACGAGATGCCCTAGCTTCGTCGATATCGACCCTGGCCAGCAGAGCCAGACCAACGATGAAGAAGGCCGCCACCGAGAGAATCGCTGTTCTCCCGGAGTCAGTGATGGCGCTGACGGCGCCGAAGACCAGCGGTCCGATACCTGACAGCTTCGAAAACACCGAGAAGAAGCCGAAGAACTCGGCCGACGCTTCCTCTGGAATCATCGACGAGTACAACGACCGTGACAGCGCCTGCACGCCGCCAAGAACAAAGCCAACCACCGCAGCCAGCATCAGGAACCCGGAGTCCGAGCCCTCGGGTATGAAGTACGCCATGACGGCAAGCCCGGTCCAGATCACAAGTGTGATCATCACGGCGCGTTTCGGACCGATTCGATCGGAGACCATCCCAAACATCAGAGCCCCAAAGAAGGCGATGAACTGAACAATCAAGAACGCCAGCGCAATGGTTTCCAGCTCGAGACCGAGCGTGTCTTCCGCATAGGGGCCCGAAACCGCGATGACGGTGCCGGTGCCCGAGTTGTAGAAAATGAAGGCCACCACAAACAAGAGCAGATGCGGAAAGGAACGCAGCTTGCGGGTCGTAGCGAGGGTGCGACCAAATCCGATCGAGACGTATTCCCGCAGTCCCGGCCGATCGTCACGGGTCGTGCCGTCCGCAGGAAGCCGAGCCAGCGCATACAGCGAGAAGATGATCCACCATATGCCCGACCCAAAGATTGAGATTCTGGCTGCCAGACTCTCAGTAAGCGTTGCGCCCGCCTCGTCGCTGGCCGAGCTGATCAGCACCAGCGCCAGGAGAAGGTAGAGCCCTCCCCCCAAGTAGCCGAGCGCAAACCCCCTAGATGACACCTTGTCGACTGTGTCGTCGGTAGCGATCTCAGGGAGGAAGCCGTCGTAGAAGACGTTGGCGGCCACAAACCCGAACTGACCGACCAGAACGATCAGAAGGAACAGTGGCACCTGGCCATCTGGAACAAACGGGATGATTAGAACGAACACCGAACCAAGGAACGCAAAGTTGCGGAGGTAACGCTTCTTTGCAGACGCATAGTCTGCCATGGCACCAAGGATCGGCATGGCCAGCATCAGCAGAATGCTGCCGATACCGACGAGGATGGAGAACAGGGACTCGCCAGACAAGCCCCAGTACTTGTCGTCTGGCATGATCGTTCCCGTGAAGAACGCCCCAATCACAGCGCCAAAGACAGTGATGTAAGCCGAGTTGGCCCAGTCATACATCGCCCATCCGAAGATGGTGCGTTTGTCGTTCTTCAAAGCCGCTCCCTCACTGATGCCCCCTTGCGGAGCGCAGAGTAAGAACAGATCGGCTCGCACTGCAACCCATGGTGCAGCTCAGTCTCGGCTGAATAGCTCCAGAAGAGCGTTGTTGACCGCGGCGGGTTGCTCGATGGGGCTCATGTGCCCTGACCCGGCAACAACGGTCAAGACAGCATCCGACAATGCAGCCACCATCGCTTCAGATTCTGACGGCGGAGTCACGGAGTCTTGCTCTCCAACTATGACCGCGGTGGGGACGTTGACAGTTCCGAGCACTGCGGTCCGGTCGGGCCGGTCTCGCATGCCGCCAAGGGCACCAACAATCGTTTCGTAAGAGCAGTTCTCGACCATGGACCGGAGCCTGGCTTGTGCCGAGATAGAAGCATCGGGGCCAAGCAGTCCCGCCTGCATCGCTTCTGCAATAGCGACTCGGCCATCAGCAACGAGTCGCTCCGCCATAGCGTCACGTCCGGCTTTGCCTTCTGCCGAGTCGGCCCCAGCTTTGGTATCGATCAGCGCCAGGCTGCGCACCCGCTTTGGGTAGATCTCGGCGAAAGCGAGGGCAACGTATCCACCCATCGACAATCCAACGATGTCTGCCTGCTCCTCGGACACCAAGTCGAGAACACCCGCCAGGTCGTCCGGCAAGGTTTCCATTAGCAACGGTGCCCCGGTCACAGCAGAAGAACGCCCAAACCCGCGTAGATCGACGGCGATGCAGCGCCGGACGTCGGAGAGGGCGTTGAGCTGGTCGATCCACATCGTGGAATCGAGAGGGAAGCCGTGAATGAACAGGGCCACTGGTCCGGACCCTTGCTGACGAATATGTAGCCGGACCTCGTCAAACTCTGCGTATGGCATTTCGTGTCCCTCTCCCCGAAGCTAGAGCTTCCTTCGTCGAAATTCCTCAATAATCGCGTCGTCGCTGTACCGCAGCAGATCAACATCCCAGTCCACACCCGATGGCGGGTTGTCAGCGCTCGTGGCCAAAAGGTCGGAGACTTTGTCGCGGAGCGTCCGCGCCCACGCTCGCCCCGTCGCCGACTGTTCGTGAGACAACGTTCCATCGCCATTGGCTACAAAGACTCGAGCCTCGATCTGGGGATTGGTGCGCGAGCCTCGCTCCCCGTAGACCATGACTATGGAGCCTACGGGCACATCTTGGATACCGCCGGCGGCGATGAACTCTCCATCAAAAGCCCATCCCGAAGACTTTGTTTCGTCAACATTGTCGATGACTTTTGCCCAATTCTTGTGCCTGGCATCCCCGACGAGCGGGACCTCGATGGCGACTATTGCATCCATGCCGACACTGTAGGCGGACAAGCATTGTCGCGACACCCATGCGAAGAAATCGGTATCAGGCGCGCTCAGTCTCGGTCATATCTCAAGAGAACAGCCAGACACTGCTTTCTCGTGCAAGAATAGAGAGAGGTTCACTTTCAGAGTGAGGGGGTACGAAGCTTTCTCTTGGTCCGTTTGACGATTTTCCTAACAGGAGGAATGACTGTATGAGTCCAATTAGACGCCGATTGATCATCACGCTGGCAACGCTGCTATTGGTTGCAGTGGTCCCAGTCGCGGTAATGGCGGCAGGTGGCACGTTCACCGATGACGACACCTCGATCTTTGAGGCCGACATCGAATGGATGGCTGCCAACGGCATCACATCCGGATGTGGCACGGGTCTCTATTGCCCGGATGACAACGTTACGCGTGGCCAGATGGCCGCTTTCATGAAGAGGCTTGCTACCAAGAAGGTTGTTGCTGCGGCTACCGCAGATCATGCGACAACGGCGGACTCTGCAACGACAGCAGATAGCGCCACGACGGCAGATAGCGCCACGACGGCAGACACAGCTACCAACGCCGGAACAGTCGACGGTAAGAACGCTATTCAGTTCCAGCCGACCACCAACGCTTTCGCGACAGGCGACTTCAGTGTGAGCGGAAACGGCGTG
>JASJHC010000048.1:0-4383 GCA_033791245.1 Acidimicrobiia bacterium
GACGGGGAGTTCAGCACTTTGCCGCAAGTTGTGGCCGAAGGCAGGAAGGTCATCTCCAACATCGAGCGCGTTGCCAACCTGTTTGTAACGAAGACCGTGTATGCCATCTTCATCGCTCTGGCCGTCGGGGTGGTGGGGAGACCGTTCCCATTCCTGCCCCGTCATCTCACGCTGGTGGGGTCCATCACGATCGGTGTGCCGGCTTTCTTCCTGGCATTGGCGCCAACCGCGGATCGGGCTCGACCCGGGTTTGTGAGAAGGGTGCTGAGCTTTGCTCTGCCAACAGGCCTGGCCGCCGGCCTCGCTACATTTGGGGCTTATGAGATGGCGCTTGCCGAAGAGGTCTCGCAGGCCGAGGCGAGAACCACAGCAACATTGGTCCTCGCCGCAATCGGACTGTTTGCATTGGCGATCGTGAGCAGACCCCTGCTCCCCTGGAAGAAGATCCTGATCGGTTCGATGGTTGCTTTCTTGATGCTGCTCTTGGTGTCTGGTTCATCTCAGGACTTCTTCGAACTCAACCTGCCCAGAGCGGTGGTCCTCGTCGCCGCAATCGGTGTGGTCGCCATTACCGGGGTGGTGATGATGACCACGCTGCGCGCTGTCGGATGGGCGAAGCAGGTTCCCGTCTACTTGCGCGAGCACCCCCCCGACGTCACCGCGACCTGGACCGACCTGCGGGAGCGGGTCCGTGATGCCTGGTCGAGTGAGGAAGACACCGGACTGATCGAGCGATATCGCACATGGCAACCGGACACCTTGGAAACGGCAGTGCAGGCGGAGGCCCTACCCCAGAATGCCGGGGACGAGACCGCGGCCACCCCCGACCTCCCTGCCCCCGAGGACCTCGACACTCTCGAGTGGTTCAACACCGAGGACCTGCTCGACGAATAATTGGCGCATGTCTGACAATTGGGAATCACAGACCGCTTCCGCACGTTGCAGATCTCATGGCTAGACAAAGCACGGCACAAAAGCGCGCCACAAAAGCACGTGAGGTCGAGGAGCGACGCCGCAAGGAGGCGCGACAACGCCTGATGCAGATGGTCGGCGGCGGCATCGCCGTCGTTGTGCTGGTCGCCCTGTTCTTGATCTCGGTGTGGCCTGAGGCCGCTGTGGGCGATACCAGCGCCGAAGCTTGGGACCTCCCGGAACTTGATGGAGATGGCCGTATTGCTCTTGCCGACTTTGAGGGCAAGCCGACGGTCGTTGCGTTCTTCGCCTCGTGGTGCGAGGTCTGCGAGGACGAAGTTCCAGAGCTACTGGCTTTGTCAAAGGAGCTCGAGGGCGACGTCAACTTCGTGGGTATCAACTCTCAGGACAACAGCCAGGGTCTAGGTGACGCACAGAAGTGGGGAATCGCCGGCGAGTGGCCCCTGGCTACCGACATCGGGAACGGCAACGGTTCTGGCCTCAGCAGCGGTGCGTTCGCGATGCGCGGGATGCCGTTGAACCTGATCTATGACGGGCAAGGAAACCTGGTGCATGTGCAGCGGGGCGGCCTCAGCTCACAAGCTGCGCTGTCGTTCCTGACTGAACTCACCGAGTACGGCGCCTAGCACCGGTCTGGCGTCCGTGAGCGCCGGCGGTTTCAAGGGTTGGACGCGACGAGTTGGTTTAGGCGCTCGGCTGGGTTTTCCCAGTCGAGCGTCATTCTTGGTCTTGTGTTGAGTGATTGTGCCATCTTGTCGAGGTCATCTTGGGTATGAACCGATAGATCAGTTCCTTTGGGCATGTATTGCCGGACGAGCCCGTTCCAGTTCTCGTTGCTGCCCCGTTGCCACGGCGAGTGCGGGTCGCAAAAGAACACCTCGATACCGGTATCGATACTGAACTTGACGTGCTGTGACATTTCTTTGCCTTGGTCCCAGGTCAACGATTTGAACAACTCCTGAGGAAGTCGCTGCACCTCAGCAGCTAACCGTTCAGCAACATGTTCCGCAGTTTGGTTGTCGACTTGGATCAGCATCCCGAACCTAGTTGACCGTTCGACCAGGGTGGCGACTGCTGATTTGCTTGCTTTGCCGATGATCAGATCGCCTTCCCAGTGCCCAGGCACCGCCCGGTCCTCAACTTCGGCTGGTCGCTCCGAAATGTTCACCATGTCTTTGATCCTGCCCCGCTCCGGACCACTACCCGATTTTGATCTGGTTCGCCGCTTGGCACGTCCCGTGCGTAAACACGCCGCTAGTTCTTTGCGTAACGATCCACGGCCTTGGACATAGATTGCTTGATAGATCGACTCGTGTGACACCCACCAGGATGCATCATCTGGATGTTCGATGCGAAGCAACCTCGAGATCTGCTGCGGAGACCACCACAGGCCCAGCAACACTTGGACCTGGTTCCACAACTCTGGTCTGGTTTCCCACCACATCGGCCGACACCGCCGAGCCCGTCTAGCGGCGTCGTCGTGAGCCCTAAACGCCCGATAAGCCTGCCGGCCACCATTGTTACGAATCTCTCTCCACACCGTCGAGCGGTGCCTCCCCAACCCAGAAGCGATCTCGGTATCGGACTCGCCACGGTCGATACCGACTCGGATCTCCTCCCGCTCAGCCCGACTCAACACACCAAACCGCGGCTTGTACTCAACAACATGACTCATCCGGCCATGCTCGTAGATCAACCGATCCACCGTGCGCATCGACAAGCCCGAACACTCAGCAGCCTGACGAACTGTCGAACCCCCAGCCAAAGCCAACAACGCCTCCCGCGCCACCAACCACGAAGCCTTACTCGAATGCGACATAACCCACCTCCAGGGTCACCCCGTCGCGCACACCACCTGAAGCCGCCGCCATATATGGCGCTGGTGGACGCCAGACCTGGTGGTCGGGTGGCTGGCGATCGGGAGCACTCGTGATGTGGCTTCTCACACTTGGCGGGCTGTAAACGTTTGTGCGCGGAGTCATTGTCGGGTGATTGTCGAGCTCGGGAGGCTCACCTCGATGGATGTGATTTCGCCGTTTCGTTCGAATATCGCACGGCTCGTAGCCGCGTCCAGCCGTATACCGGAGAACGCTGCAACACTCCCGTCGGACCGTGTCACTTTGACTGATCCAGCATCATCGCCAAGACGGTAGATGATTGGGATCTGACAGTAGGTGAAGGCCAACGCATCTGTTGGCAACGTGAGCGTCTGCGTCTCTCCGGCTGCATCGTGGTGGATCCAGGCCCGCTCGTGCGTGAAGAACTCCCTCCTTCGCAGTAGAACTGCGTCGAACCCGATTGTTCCGTGGTCGACACGTACCCCGAGTTCGCCCCACCGAGTGAGCACCTCTTCTTTCACCTGGCCGGTCATCCCGGGCTGTTGAGCTCCCATATGGGATGGGGAGTGAGAGTACGGGTCGGAAGGGAAGGCGCCGTATTCAGCTGGTGTTTTGTCGGAACTAAGCCCGCCGCGGATCCGGTAGTAGGCGTCAGCTAGGGCATTCTGTGTGTCTGTGGACTCTTCCATGGCCCGTGCCCGCCAGAACGACTCCTGAACGGCGAGGAGCAGCTTGGAAACCATATGCCAGTAGATCGAACCCAGTCCCTCGTACTTATACATTGAACCGGATCGCCCTGTGAATCGCCTGTGTTGGAATACCTGCTCGAATAGCTCGTCGACAGCGGAGCGATGTGTTGCGACGAGTTCGGTCCATTCCGGGCGTGCGCTGAGGTGATCGAGAGCTTTCCCAAGGCTCGCACCGCTTGCTACAGACGGTGCGAATCGGCACGTGCCGAGGGAGTCCTTTTCGATGACAGTGGTTTCACCGGATTCGAGCAGGGCCATCAACAATGGGTTCGCTTCCACAGCTGACTTGGCAAGGCTGTTTCTTTCGAGGAAGCTCGGTAGCTGACGCTCCGGATACAACATGAAGCTGTCCTGATCTGGGCGGTAGAGCGGGCTTTCGTACAGGGCGTCGACGATTGCTATCACCTCGTCGGAAGACAACACGCCAGAGCTGAGAGCCGCGACCTGCCCTTCGAGCATCACGGGGAGATGATCGACAGACGTCTCCTCGCCATGGTCCGCAATGTGCAGGAGGTTGTAGGACTGGTACAACCCGGACTCCTGACGATTGACACGAATGCTGTGATCTGCGTAATCCAGAGCAGCCCTGCAGAGTTCGACCACCGCAGCTGCGCTCACAGTTGCCTTGCCGGAGAAACCGTCCGCGTAGACCGTTGCCCGATAGTCGGAGATCGCGGAGCCGAGCCGATCGAGGAGTCGCTTGCGACGTCGGTCGTTGATGGTCGGTTGCTCCAGGCGATCCTGATAAGTTGTCAGGACGGACAGCGTCTGCTCCATCCATGCCGCCACCTCGGTGGAGACGACAAACTCGCCTTCGGCCGAGGAACCAAATAGCCGTTCACAGAACGAAAAGTAGCGCCGGA
>JASJHC010000049.1:0-2985 GCA_033791245.1 Acidimicrobiia bacterium
GGACATAATCGCCGATCTTGATCAGGCGTTGCGCAACTAGGAGTCGGCCTGGCTCAGGTGGTACGACAGGATCTGCAGCTCGCTGGACAGATCAACCCGCCGCACCTCAACGCCAGCGGGACGCTTCAAGACGGCAGGAGCGAAGTTGAGGATCGAACGGACCCCGGCAGCAACAAAGCGGTCGGCGACGCCCTGGGCCGCATCAGCCGGAGTTGCGATTATCCCGATGGTGATGCCTTCAGCTGCCACCACCGACTCCAGCTCGCTAAGTGGCCTGACTGCAATGGCACTAATCGTCGTGCCTGCTTTGGCTGGGTCGATATCGAACAGTGCCACGACGTCAAACCCGGACTCGGCGAACCCCGGATAGACGGTCAGCGCACTGCCCAGGTTGCCAGCGCCTGCGATAACCACCTTGTAGGAGTGAGTGAGTCCGAGCTCTTTTCTCAGCAACTCACGAAGTGCCGCGGCGTGGTAGCCGACTCCACGCACCCCGGGTGGGTCGATAAACGAGAGATCCTTGCGTACCTGCGCTGAATTAACACCGGCGCTCAATGCCAGCTCATCGGACGAACAGGTTGTCTGACCCAATTCCATCTGCGCCAAACACCGCAGGTAAAGCGGGAGCCGGGCGATGGTTGCGGCCGGAATGCTGCCTCTCACCACATCAAGAATAGCTACGTCTTGATAACCCGCGATCTCGATGGGCTACTCGCTATAGGTACGAACGCATGACAGCCACGAGCATGTCGCGGCGGCTGATAACACCCTCCGCAACAACATCACCATGGCGGTTGAGAACGACTGGGATCTGAAGGTGATACTTCGCTTCGAGATCAGCATCACCGGCGATATCGGTAACGACAACGTCGCAGCGGAACCAACGTGCAGTACGTTGCAGCCTCGGCAGGGCTTCTGCGCAGAGGCCACAACCGGTTCGGACCAGGAAAACGAGCTGGCGTCGGCGCACTATGGTGACCCGACCATGCGACCCGCTACCGCTGCCGTCATCATCGGCCTCCTCGTCCTTATCTTGGCCTCATCGCTCATCTGGCTGCAACGCAGCTTCTAGGCGCGCTTGATCTGCAGAGACGGGTTGCCCGTCCGCAACGTCACCGTGGAGCCGGTGTCGAGCGGATACGAGTTCACCGCACTGCCATCTCGCACCGCAACAGCAATCTGCCCGTAGCTATCGACATGGAGCAGACCCTCGCCATTGACGACATCTCCGTACGCCTCAACCCACTCGATAGGAAACTCCGCAGCATTGATCTTGAGCACGATCGAGGTGCCAGGACCGATTCCGACCAGTTTGAGATCTTCAGGTGAGACATTGAGCTGTGCATTGCCGAAGTGGTCAACCCACAGCACCTCTCCGGTGACACTCTGCTCGCCATGTTCGACCAGCGGCAACATCATCGGCATCACCGAGTCTGGATCAACTTCGGGTCCCAACTCCTCGAGCGTTGCCTGACCCGACGCGATCACGGCCGCAGCCGGGCCAAACAGATCACGGCCGTCGAACGTCGATCCGGGAGCAGGGATCTGGATCTCTGGGTTTTCGATGGAGACGATTTTGTCGGCGCCGCCCACGATCGCCACGGCTGGCGCAAGGAGCCCGTTGTCGGGTCCGATGAGGACTCCCCATTCGGTTCGTGCGGCAATCGCCCTTCGCTTGGTCCCAACCCCTGGGTCGATCACTGCCAGCGCAACCCCCTGCGGCATGTATTGGATAGAACGCATCAGAGCAAGGGATCCGGCACGAATATCGCCTTGGGCGAACTCGTGACCTATGTCGATGACCCGGACCTCAGGGGCAATGCGGCCGATGACTCCGTGGACCACGCCGACGAATTCGTCATCACGACCAAAATCAGAAAGAAACGAAATAGGGAGATTCATAAGCCGGGATGGTACCCGCACCGCCTTCTCTCAACGTCTGGCGTCCCTCAGGCCCATATCCGGGGGCGGCTTCGACGCCAAACTTGTCAGGGTTGATACAGCGTTGGATCGTCTTGTTGGTAGGCGCCGGTGCGGAGATGGCAGGCGGCGAGGTGGTCCCCGTTGCCTTCGGCGGCCACGAGAGCGGGCACCTCGACATCGCAGACGCCTTCCTTGGCAATCGGGCATCGCGGATGGAAGTGACACCCAGGGGGCGGATTCAACGGCGAAGGGATCTCTCCGGCAAGGATCTGACGCTTCTTGGGACGGTCCGGATCGGGAACCGGGATCGCGGACAACAAGGCTTCGGTGTAGGGATGCAGAGGCTTGCGGTACAAAGACTCACGATCGGTCATCTCAACGATTCGTCCCAGGTACATCACAGCCACTTGATCGGAAATGTGCTCAACCACAGCAAGGTTGTGGGCTATGAAAAGCAACGGGAGATTCAACTCCGACTGCAGGTCCTTCAGCAGATTCAGCACCTGTGCTTGCACCGACACATCCAGAGCCGACACCGGCTCGTCGGCCACCACGAGGTCTGGTTTCAACACCAGCGCCCTGGCTATTCCGATCCTTTGCCGTTGACCGCCGGAAAACTCGTGCGGGTATCGACCGGCGTGCGCCCCTCTGAGTCCAACAATCTCAAGCATCGCGGTCACCCGTTCGTGGCGCTCGTCTTTGCTGTCGACTCCATGGAGACGCAAACCTTCAGCAATGGAATCCCCGACCTGGGTACGCGGATCGAGTGAGCCGTAAGGATCTTGGAAGATGAATTGCATCTGGCGACGGAACCGCTTGAGTTTGCTCCCGTGGACATGCGTGATGTCCTCGCCGTCGAAACTGATGGTGCCGCTGGTCGGTTCGAGCAGGCGCACCAGCATTCGTCCCAGTGTTGTCTTGCCGCAGCCCGACTCTCCTACCAGTCCGATTGCCTGACCCTTGGGGATATCGAGATCGACGTCGGCCACCGCTTTGACAGTTGCAATCTCTCGTTGCAGCAGCCCGCCCTTCACAGGGAATTCCTTGACCAGGTTTCTGATT
>JASJHC010000050.1:0-7995 GCA_033791245.1 Acidimicrobiia bacterium
CCAACAGCAGCGCCTTGAACACGGCCGTCATCCCCAGCGGGTAGGCCCGCTTGCGAGAGTGACCCTCTACCTGGGCTTCTCTTGCTCGCCCTGCTCCGTGGATAAAGAAGTCGACACCGAAAGAGATCATGGCTATCGGGACTATCAGTTGCAGGAAGGGCGACACGTCGAGCTGAACGATGGCAACAACGCCGTTGTACGTCATCATCGTCACCCCGAGTCCTGCGGCGACCACGGCACCAGCCCAATATGAACGCATCAGGCCACCAACCAGTAACACGATCAGTGCGACCGCAAGGAAGATGTAGGGCCCACCGGCGAGGAACGAGTCCTCGAACTCGGTTTCGATGCTGATGGCGACGCCCCACACATTGAGGTCTGCATCCTCCGCAAACGGTACATCGCCGTCACGCAGGACGGTCTGCGCTTCGATCAGCCAACCTTCGGTCTTTGAGATCTCCTGGGCCTCCGTGTCGGCGGCAAACGACTTGGGGTCGTAGCGGACGGAAGCACTGAAGGCGGGCGCCTCCCAGACCTCAATCACGCCGGCCGCGCTGGGTACCAGAACCTGAGCTGCGGCCGATGACAGAGTGAAGCGGAGTCCTGCCAAAGGCGAGTCGGCAGCCAGCAGACTCGACAGCGCTGCCTTCACTTCGTCGTCGCTGGCTCCTTCGAGACCATTCGGGAGCGCACCATCGACTGCATCTGCCACCGAGAAGATTCCATCGAACTCAATCCCGAGGTCGATATCGACCCCGGTGACGAGCCGGTCATTGAGCGGGAGACCGTCGACGTCCTCGGTAGCGTTGCGCAAGTTGTCAGACCGCTGCTTGAAGTCGAGGAGGTGGTCCCGGGTGAGCACATCTGCGCCGTCGGGGTTCTCAACCAGGAACAGTGCTCCGGCGACTGCGGTGTCGGGATCGAATACATCAGCTGCTCGGTCGCGGATGTCAAAGATCTCGCCGGTCGGGTCGAAGTTGACCTGCTCCTCGTTTGCGATCATTGGAGCAACGACCGCAAGGACCACCGCCAAGACGACGACAATCGAGGAAATGATGCCGATCCTGCGATTGACGAACTCAAAGAACGGATAGGCGCGTTGATCTTGCTCTGCCATGGTCTTCCCTCACATGGTTGGCGGAACCCGACCCCAGCCGGGCCAGGATCAAGGCTACGCCACAATTGAAGAGACGGCGAGGTTGGATATGCACAATTCGGAAGATGGGATCGATCGCCGGTGAATCCCTGCGTTGAACCGGGTATGGGATAAGCTGCGGTCATCTCATGAGCGACCCAAACACCCTGGGCGGCATCGTACGGCGCCGTCGTCTTGAATCTGGATATTCCCTCGGTCAGCTGGCTTCCAAGGTCGGCAAGACCGCCGCGGAGGTGCGTGCCTGGGAACGTGATGCCGAGCTCCCCGAGCACGGCATCATCGAACGTCTCGTCGAGACACTCGAGCTGGATCTCAACGACATCAACAAACGGCTCGAAGAAGGCAAGAAGGCCTTTGAAGCTGAGAAGAAGGCGGCTGCCGTGGCGGTCGCTGAGAGCCACGAGGAACAACTACCAGAGCCTGAGTTGCCGGTCGAGTTCCCCGAATTCATCGAGCCGGTCGCAGAAGAGGAAGCAGAGGAAGAGCTTCCCGGCTTTGCCGTAGACGACCCGTTCACCCCACCAACCGATGAAGCCGGCGAACCCGTTGTGGATGAGCCGGTGGATCCGGAGTTTGATCTCCTAGACGCCCCAACCGAAGCTGTTCCGGTTCCGGTCATCACCGATACCGCTACCGCAGCCAGAGCCTCTCGTGCGGCCGAGGCCGTCGAGCAGGCACCACCGCTTCCGGAGGTCGAGTCAGCACCCGACGCAGACCCTGGCCTGCTCCGCTACCTCGAACCGCTGCGGCTCCTGTTCGACCCAAAGAGCCGATATCTCTACTGGATCAGAGCTGGCTTGACAGTCGTGTTCATGCTGGTCTTTGCGGTGATCTTCTTCGATCAGCTTGGCAAGTTGTTGGATGCAGTCGGGGAGCTTCTCGACACCATTGAGCCATCCGCCAAGGACCCGGACGATCTTGACGCCCTGGGTTTCATACTTAGTTGAACGCCCGAATCAGCAGGCCGGCAGCCGCCACCGTCGACACCGCCAGGATTGCGGGGCGCAACGCCGTTGCATCGAGCCGGTGACGCAGTAGTGAACTCACCACATAACCCGTAGCTAGGGCCGGGAATAGAAGAACGGCGAGCAGAACATCATCCCCGGTGATTCGGTCGCCGAGGATCCGCAGGACGACCGTGACAGTGAGACCCGCCGAGAAGAACAGGGCAAGACTGGAGCGGACCGTTGGTCCTTTGCCGTCCTTGAACAACAACGCGGCGGGCGGTCCCCCCATTGAGGCGACCATGCCCATGATCCCGGCGATGACGCCGGTGCTGAAATCTGTTGCCGGGCTGCGGGGAACCGTCAGGCCGGCGCCGAGAATGGCGACGGCAACCAGCACCGAGGCTGCGATACCGATGTCAAGGCTGCGCTGTGTCGCAAAACCCAATAGAACTAGCCCGATTACGGCGCCGGGGATACGACCCGCCAGCATCCAGACGACGGCGGGGGCTTCGATATGGGTCCTCTCCCGCCAGGTCATGGAAATCGCCAGGGGCACCGCCAACAACAGTTGGGGGACGGGGGCGAGGACTGGGTTCACCAAGGAGAGAATCGGCACCGAGAGTACGGCGAATCCGACGCCGATAGTGCCCTGCACGATTGCACCAAGCACGGTGATGGCGAGAGCGATGGCGAGTTCGGTCGGGGAGACGGGCATGGTCATCCAGAAGGGGGATCGCGAGTATGCCACCGATCGGGGGCAGGACCGAGCCGGAGCCCAGAAAACAAAGAACCTTGCGATCCTGCGAAGACAGTGATTACGATGCCGCTCGCCAGCCGACCACCATTCTGATCGCAGGAACGTGCACCGAACCCAAGTCAAGAAGCGCCACAACGCGGGCATAACCCGCTCCCGGCTCGCAGGTCTCCTCGTCCTGCTTGCCGTTGTCCTGTCTGCATGTTCAGGGTCGGGGCCGCAGACGGCGCTGAACCCTGAAGGCCCGATCGGTCGCACCATCGACGATTTGTGGGAGCTTGTCTTCATTATGGCGACAGTGGTGTTTGTCATTGTGCAGGCGGCGCTTGTCTACACGATCATCCGCTTCCGGGCCCGCAAGGGCGACGACAGCGAGCCGGTGCAGATGCACGGCAACACCAAACTCGAAATCATGTGGACGATCATCCCAGTCGTCATTCTTGCCAGCATCGGATATCCCATCGTCAAGGGGATCTTCGATGTCCGAGCTATTGCCGAAGGCCCAGATGTATTGCAGGTTCAAGTCACCGGGCATCAGTGGTGGTGGGAGTTCGAGTACATCGATCTGGCCGACGAGACCGGCCGCACTCTCGTCACAGCGAACGAACTCTTCATTCCAGAAGACACGAAAGTCAACCTGACTATGACCTCGGCGGATGTCATCCACAGTTTCTGGGTACCGATTCTGGCCGGCAAACGTGATGTCGTTCCGAACCGTGTCAGCAACATGACGCTGATCGCCGACAACCCCACTGCCCCCGACGCCCCCCATCCCGGACAGTGCGCCGAATACTGTGGGCTGGCCCACGCCGATATGAGGTTCAAGGTCCATGTGCGGACTCAAGCTGATTTCGATTCATGGGTCGACGGTCAACTGACCCCAGCGGCCATTCCCGCGACAGGTACCGCCGGCAGCGGATATGAGACATTCAATGTGACATGTATTGCCTGCCACAACGCAACTGTCGCCGCGGCGGATGGCGCTGTCGATCTCGGGCCGGTGCGCACCATCGAAGTTGACGGCGTGACCTTCACCTCATCGCTTGCCCCAAATCTCACGCACTTCGGACAGCGAACCACCTTCGGCGCCGGAACTTTCGAGAACACCAGTGAACACCTCGCCGAGTGGCTTGCTGATCCATCCTCAATCAAACCGATGCGTCCCGAGTTCAACGACATCGCAGGAGGCCGCATCCTCGGTATGCCAAATTTCAATCTGTCGAATGATGAGATCAACAACCTGATCGCACTCTTGGAAGGGTGGGAGTGACATGGTGCTCGACACCGAGAAGGATCTAGCCTCCGCCGAGCCATCAGGTCTGTGGAGCTGGATAACCACCGTCGATCACAAACGAATCGGCCTCTTGTATGCCGTTTCGGCGCTGATCTTTTTCTTTGTTGCCGGACTCGAGGCGCTGCTACTCCGCCTCCAGCTGTCTACTCCGAACGGCACGGTGCTTAGCGCCGACGCCTATAACCAGCTCTTTACGATGCACGGGCTCACGATGCTGCTTGTCGTGGTCATGCCGGTCGGGGCCGCGTTCATGAACTACTTCATCCCGCTTCATATCGGAGCCAGGGATGTGGCGTTCCCCCGGGCAAATGCGTTCAGCTACTGGCTGTTCTTGTTCAGCACTGTGATGCTGCTTTCGTCATTCCTGCTCGGTGGAGCTCCCGACGGCGGCTGGTTCGGTTATGCGCCTCTATCGACACAGCTGGAAGAGTTCGTGCGCATGGACTTCTACGCCATCGGCGCCCAGCTTCTGGGCATTGCCTCGATAATGGCATCTGCCAATTTCATTGCAACGGTGTTCACGATGCGGGCGCCGGGCATGACTCTGATGCGGATGCCGGTGTTCACCTGGATGGCAGTCGTCGTCTCCTTCTTGCTCATCTTCTCACTGCCGATCTTCGGTGTCGGGCTCTTCCAGATGTTCTTCGATCGCAATTTCGGAGCGCAATTCTTTAGCGGTACCGGTGACCCGTTGCTGTGGCAACACCTCTTCTGGCTGTTCGGCCATCCTGAGGTGTACGTTCTTGTTCTCCCGGCAATGGGCATCGTGTCGGAGATCTTCCCGACCTTCAGCCGCAAGCCGCTGTTTGGGTACCCGTTTGTGGTGTTCTCCGGCATCGCCATTGGGTTTATGGGCTTTGGGGTTTGGGCGCACCACATGTACACCGCAGGTCTGGGGCCGGTAGCCGAGGCAGGGTTTGGTGTGGCAACCATGATGATTGCCGTGCCAACCGGCGTGAAGATCTTCAACTGGATCGGCACGATGTGGGGTGGCAAGGTCAAATTTGAGTTACCGATGATGTTTGCCATCGGATTTGTCTCTCTGTTTGTGATCGGCGGTCTCTCCGGCGTGCTCCACTCGGTCGTGCCCTCTGACTATCAGCAGCATGACAGCTACTTCGTGGTCGCCCACTTCCACTACGTCTTGTTTGGTGGTGGCGTCTTCGGATATGTCGCCGGCGCCTACTACTGGTACCCGAAGTGGACCGGACGGATGCTCGACGAGAAGCTCGGCAAGTGGCACTTCTGGCTGATGCTTATTGGTTTCAATATGACGTTTGCGCCGATGCACATTCTCGGTCTCAACGGGATGGCGCGACGGACCTACCGCTACCCGGAAGGTCTTGGCTGGGAGTTCTGGAACCAGGTTGCGACCGTCGGTGCGTTCATCATCGGGGTCTCATTCCTGTTCTTCGCATGGAACGTGGTCAAGAGCCGGAAACACGGCCGCATCGCCGGCAACGATCCGTGGGACGGCAGAACCCTAGAGTGGACGACCACTTCGCCACCGCCGGTTCACAACTTCGATCAGGTTCCAGTAGTCGAGCACCTTGATGACTTCTGGCATCGCAAGTACGCAACCGATGATGAGGGGCGTGCGGTCAGGATGCCCGATGTCGGCGGGGGCACTATTGCCACAGAAACTGACACCGGCGGCGAAGGCGAGCATGAGGACATGCACATGCCTTCACCGTCCTACTACCCGATCATTTCTGCTTTCGGCATCGTCTTTGTTGGCTACGGCCTTGTGTACATTCCAGGTGGCTGGGTCGCGGTGGGAATCGGATCAGTGATAGCCATGTGGGGACTGTTCGGGTGGTCACTCGAACCTGTAACAAGGGACGCAGATCATGACTAGCCAGACGGCGCCGGTGGAGGCGCATGACCCGCACGATGTGCGCCCTATCCGCAAGGCGGCAATGTGGGTGTTCCTTGGCTCGGAGGCAATGTTCTTCGGCTCGATGATCGCCACGTTCCTTCTCTACCGGAACACGACGGCGGACGGCCCCGGGTCTGAGATTTTCAATATCCCGTTCACTTCGGCCAGCTCATTCGTGCTGCTGATGAGTTCGTTGACGATGGTGCTGGCCCACAACTCGTTCGAAAAACGAGATGCCAGGGCCACCCGGATCTGGTTGCTTGCGACTGCCCTCCTCGGCATCACGTTCCTGGCCGGCCAGATCTTCGAGTTCACCGAATTTGTTCACGAGGGTCTCAAAGTATCCACCAGCTCGTTTGGATCAGCGTTCTTCTTGCTGACCGGCTTCCACGGTGCTCACGTTGCCATCGGTGTCACCATGCTGATGGCGATGTTCTTCCTGTCCCTAGATGGCAGACTCCATGAGGACCGCGGACTAAACGTTGAGCTCATTGGTTTGTACTGGCACTTTGTCGACATCGTCTGGATCATCATCTTCACTGTCGTCTATCTACTGCAGGTCTGAGCCATGGCAGAAACAGCACATCGCGCCCATCCCACCCCAGCTATGTATTGGGGCATTGCGGCATTCCTCGCCGTCGTAACTGCAATAGAGATCGCCATTCCCGGGATCTCGGCGTTGGACTCCGTCAAGGTGCCGCTGCTGTGGGGGCTCGCCATCGTCAAATTTGGCACCGTCGTCATGTTCTTCATGCACCTGCGTTACGAAAAGAAGCTCTATCGGACACTGTTCCTGTTAGGTGTGATCGGCGTGGTGCCGCTCATGCTGGTCATGCTTCTGTCGATGGACGCCCTCTAGTGAGGCGGTAGCCATGCTTGGCGCCCTGCTCGCCGCCGCCGATTCGGTCCGGATCAGCGACGTAACTCCGTTCCACCTCCACCTCGACGTTGTCGGTGTCTTGGGAGCCATGGTGGTGCTCTACGAATACGGCTTACGACGGCTGGCGCCGATCCACGCCCCTCGTGGCGAGGTTGTCGTGACCTCAGGCCAGCGTAAGGCCTTCTATGCGGGGATTCTTTCGCTCTATGTCGTATCGACGTGGCCTGTCCACGATATTGGCGAGAGCAGCCTCTTCATGTTCCATATGTCCGAGCATCTGGTGTTTGGACTGGTCGCACCACCTCTTTTGTTGGCGGGAACCCCGTGGTGGCTGATCCGTCTTGCGGTCAAACCCGTACTGCCCGTGTTGAAAATCGTCACCAAGCCGCTTGTTGCTCTGGCGTTGTTCAACGGGATGCTTGGCCTGATCCACGTACCGGCGGTCCTGAACTTGATGCTGGAGAATGAGTTCGCCCACTTTGGCCTCCATGGGATCTTGTTCGTGACTGGGATATTCATGTGGTGGCCAATTCTTGGTCCGATCCCAGATATCCCGCAGCTGTCACCGTTCATGGCGATGGGATACCTCTTTCTTCAATCGTTGGTGCCAACCATCCCGGCGACCTTCCTCACGTTTGGTCAGTCGCCGTTGTATCCCATATACGAGACGTTTCCTCGGCTGTGGGGCATTTCGGCATTGGACGATCAGATCATGGCCGGGTTGATAATGAAACTTGGCGCAGGCTTCCTGCTCTGGGGCTACATCGCCTGGATCTGGTTCTCGTGGTGGAACGACGAACAGCGCTACAACACTGCTACGCCGCGGGTGAGTGCGACCAAGACCTGATCCAAGCCAATAGGGATGGTGCTGGCTACGTGGATGGGTCCTTGATGAACGCTGACCCCGGATCAAACGCAGATGGAGGCGAGCAGTCGATAGCAGCGCACGTTTGGCGGTGCCTTTGTCTCCCTTGTATCCACCGAGGTAGGCAGCGGCCGCCGCACCAAGCAGGACGAGGGCTGCTGCGCCGCAAAAGTTGGCGATAGCCGCGACTCCCTCAGCTGCAAGGAGCAACTGGGCAAGA
>JASJHC010000051.1:0-13748 GCA_033791245.1 Acidimicrobiia bacterium
CGCCAACATCGGAACCACAGTCACCGCGCTGATCGCCGCTCTCGGCATCGGTGAGATCGACGGCCTCACCATCGCGGTCACGCACACCATCTTCAATACCGCGGGTATTCTGCTCATCTACCCGTGGCCAAAGATTCGCTACATACCAGTTGACCTGGCCGACAAACTGGCCGGTCTGGCGCTCAAGAGAAAGTCCTTGGCATTGGGGTATACCTTCACAATGTTCGTTGTTATACCCCTGGTCGGTATTCTGGTTCTTAGATAAGGGAGGCCCAACATGGTGTTTGACTTCTTCCGCGGAGGCGGACAATCAACAATCGAAGAGGTCGAAGAGACCCTCGTCGAGATGATGAACAACGCCCGCCATGTCTACGACGAGGCGATGGGAGCCGTCTTTGGCGGCGGCAAGTCCAAGGCGACCAAGAAGGATCTCAAGAGGACTGACAAGGAAATCAACGTTGCGCAACAGGAAGTGCGACGCGCTCTTGTCATGCATGCCTCGGTGAGTCCAGCGGTTGACCTTGCCGACACGCTGGCCTACATGAGCGTCGTCAAAGATGTGGAGCGAGTCGGCGACTACTCGAAGAACCTCTATGACCTTGCGAAGTACGGGACCGACTTCACGACCGCACCGGATTTCGATGCACTCGATGACTATCGGGAGCGGGTCGGCCAACTCATGACGGACGCCACTACCGTTTTCGCCAGCCGTGATGCTGAAGCAGCGCAACGTCTCATCGACAAAGCAGACGGTTTCCTCGACGACTACGACACCAACGTCAAGGCGGCGTTCAATTCCGAGGGTCCCGCATCCGACGCCGTGGCTCGTGCGTTGTACTTCCGGTTCCTGAAGCGAATCACTGCCCACGTGATGAACCTGATGACCGCCTTGGTCGCCCCAGTGCACCGCCTCGACTACTACGACGAGGCCAAAGAGGACCGCGTCGAGCCCTAGACCGGGTCTACGTCGAAGCGGTATCCATCCCAGATCCCGTCACGGTCGGGGACGTAGTGGCGGGCCGGGGCATGGCTAGCGGCCAAGGCCCGTCTTTTCATCTCCCGCTCCAGGCGGCCCATTTCGGCGACAGCCTTCGTCGGATCGATCGGATCGAGGACTTCCATGTGGATCGACTGGGCGTGACGAACGGTGCGGGCAAATGGATATTCCCAAACCCGATGACTGCCGGTGAGGACCACCGGCAGCAGCGGTATGTCGAACCGCTGCGCTAGTTGGAATGCCCCTGCTTTGAAGCTGATCTCGATTCCCAGCAGCGAGCCCTGAGGAAAGACAACCAGGCTCTCACCTCTCTCCAGCATTGCTCCGCCATCACGGAGAATCGACCGGAGCGCGGCCCGCGGTGATTCGGGCTCAACAGCGATGTGACCAGCCATCCTGAGGTACTCACCGAAGTAGGGAAGCTGCAGCAGCTCGTCACGGATCACCCAGTTGAGATCGAGCGGCAACCGCAACAGCGCTAACACGTCGGCGAAACCCTCATGCAACGGAGCTATCACGTACTGTCCCTTGGGATCGATCCGATCGATGCCCTCAATCACAAGGTCGATCGCCAGCTCTGCGATAACAGCATCAGCCCACGACCGCTCGGCGGCATGCAACCGGCATCGATCGCCAGATGAGGCAGCGAGCACTACCTCGGCGATTCGTGGCTCAAGCAGCGCTCGCAGAGCTGGGCTGAGCGCTTCCTGCTCAAAGAGATCAGCAGCGCGGGGATGTGTGTTGGTATTGGCCATTCGCTTTCCCAACCCATCCCGGCCTGCGATTAGTCCCCGCAACGAGAAACCCGAGTGTTCTTGCGTACACGGCGCCGGAATCCCGGCGCCAGCTACGCAGGAACAAGCGCCCTGGGCCGGCTCACCGAACATGCGTACAGAGCGCCGGAATCCCGGCGCCAGCTACGCAAGAACGATCGAGAGCGATCTAGGCGCTCTCGACGCTGGCGGCCTCACCCAGCCCAAGGTCCGCGATAGCCAGCTCACGCATCCGGAACTTCTGGACCTTGCCGGTAACGGTCATCGGGAACTCCGGAACAAAGGTGATGTAGCGGGGTACTTTGAAGTGAGCGATCTTGCCTTTGCAGAACGTGATCAAGTCTTCCTTCGTCAGCTCCGACCCCTCGCGCAGCTTCACCCAAGCCATGATCTCCTCACCAAACTTGATATCGGGGACACCGATGACCTGCGCATCGACAACATCAGGATGCGTATACAAGAACTCCTCGATCTCCCGCGGATAGACGTTCTCGCCACCGCGGATGATCATGTCCTTGATCCGTCCGACGATGTTGACATATCCCTCGTCGTCCATTGTCGCCAGGTCCCCGGTGTGCATCCACCCGTCACTGTCGATAGCTTCGGCGGTGCGATCAGGGTCATTCCAGTATCCGAGCATCACCGAATATCCGGCAGTGCACAGCTCCCCGGATTCTCCTCGCTCCAAGGTCCGACCGGATTCCGGCTCGACGATCTTGACCTCAACGTGAGGGTGGATACGTCCAACTGTGGAAACGCGTCGATCTATATCGTCGTCCGGAGCGGTCTGGGTGGAGACCGGTGATGTCTCTGTCATACCGTAGGCAATGGTGACCTCGGTCATATTGAAGTCAGAGATGACCCTCTTCATCACTTCCACCGGGCAAGGCGACCCGGCCATGATCCCGGTTCGTAGCGCCGATAGATCACTCTTGGCGACGTCGGGATGCTCCAGCGCAGCGATAAACATCGTCGGTACGCCGTAGAGGCTGGTGCAATGCTCGTCGCTGACTGTCTTCAGCACCTCGTCGGGTAAGAATCTTGCCCCCGGCACGACAATGGTGGCCCCATGGGTGGTGCATGCCAGATTCCCGAGGACCATCCCAAAGCAGTGATAGAAGGGCACCGGGACGCACACACGGTCATCGGACGTGTAGCGACACAGCTCGCCTGTGAAGTATCCGTTGTTGAGGATATTCACATGGCTCAGCGTGGCTCCCTTGGGGAAGCCTGTAGTGCCGGACGTGTACTGGATGTTGATGGGATCATCGGGATCCAGAGCGGCGGCAGCGGCGTCGAGAGCCTCCGCGGAGACGGAATCTGCGGCGGCGAGGAGCTCAACCCAATCTTCTGACTCGAGGTACAACGTACGCTCCAGCGATGGAACCGCCGGAGCCACCTCGTTGACCATATGCCGGTAGTTGCTGCTGAGGAATTCCGGGGCGGAAATGAGGAACCGGCAACCCGAATGGTTCAGGGCATACTCGAGCTCGCTGGTCCGGTAGGCCGGATTGATGTTGACGAGGATTGCCCCAATCCGAGCGGTCGCAAACTGGACAAGAACCCATTCCGCGTTGTTGGGGCTCCAGATCCCGATCCTGTCGCCACGATTCACCCCAAGGGCAAGTAGTCCCCTGGCAACTCTGTCTACCTCCGCAGCGAACTCGGCGTAGGTGAGACGAACCTTCTGATAAGGAACGACGAGTGCTTCCTTGTCCGGGAACAGTGCGACGGTCTTGGCGAGGTTGTCGCCAATCGTCTCGTGGAGCAGGGGAACGTCCGTGGGTCCGGCATCCTGAGCAAGGGCCATCGATACTCCTTCCGCTGGCGCCACCGACGCCACCGACTGCATAGATCAACAGCTCAACGTTATCCCTACGGTCATAGTGTCGACAATGGCCGACCGGACCGACCTGAGGTGCCATCCGGTTAGCCGGGTATTGGAACCGGCACTGCTACCCGCCGTGTTCAAGCTCGATATCGTGACTTCCGCAGGTACGGCACTTCAGTCGAGGGCCGCCCGGTGATGCCTTAGGCACTGCGGTCACGGTGTGCTGTGGTGGGCTGACCAACGGGTTGTGCTGCACCGGGGCAGCCATCGGCGATGGTGCCGAGCCGGCCGGTGGTGTGGCCGAAGCCATGCGCCCGTGTGGTGAAACATCGGCACCGCAGGCGACACAGACGTCCACCGAATGATGCTGAGTCACTCCGCAGCGGGGACAATCGACCCATTGCTTGGCAGCATCGTTGTCCACCGGCCCAAACGGATTGAGCTCCACCGGCGGAGCCTCTTCCTCGGGTGTCGGCGAATGGAGGAAAGCGGGCTCCAACGGCTCGCTTGGTACCAGGCTTCTGGCGTATGTGGTGTGCGGATGGACATCACCGATCGAGTCAATGTCGAACAGGCCGAAGCCACGACCTTCGCCGAGCGACTTGGCGCCGTCGGTAAAGCCCGTCACCGAGAACAGCAGCCGCCGTACCGGCTCGCCGTCGGTCGCCTTCAACAGCGCGATGATCGCGGCCGGAGCGATCGCACTTCGATCGAACTTGATTCGTGTTACCAAGCCCGCACTGCGCAGCTCGATTAGACCGTCAGCAGGTTCGGTGATCTTCTCGGGGACGGCTCCAAGGAACGTCAACCAGCGCTGGGCCACGTGATAGGCCTCAGCAAGGCTGACTGTTGGTGTCCGATAGCGATTCATTAATCCCTCAGATGCGGTTCCCGCCCGATTCCCACACTATCGGACCAGTATCTGGTCAGCATAAGTGCATTGGGAGTGCATTGGGCAATCTACGACACTTCTTATGTGGTGACGACGTCAATGATCATATCGATCGCTTCGAGGTCGACCGTCACCGTTCCGATATGCGACGTAACCGGTGTCCCGCTACCGCCTGGACCTGCGTGAACGGCCATTTCGTACTGATCACGATGTGAATCCGGTGCTAGATGCCAATCGGGCAACCACTCCGTACCACCGTCCAGCGGTGAAGGGATGACAACAACAGTCGCTTCCAGAGTCGCCCGGTCGATACGGACCAATGTCGAGTCCGGCAGCCCACCGTCGCCGATTCTCCCCCCGTAGACGCGTTCATCAGTCACATGGATCCAGCTCGGTACCGCACCGGGCATCGGATACGCCTCGTCGATTGCCCCGTCAGCCACCAACAAGATCTCCCCGTATTCGACGGCACAAATGATGTCGATGGGATAGACCCCTTGCGGATCGCCGATGCCACACCCCGTGGCATACGATTCCTCCTCGACAGCGCGGCTCAATTCGGTGAGCATCCATACACCCTCATCGGCCACCACCTCGCTTTGCACATTCACTCGGCGATAGAAGGGCAGCGCCGCTACTTCGGCGACGACGCCGTCGCGGGCTGCATCATCCGGCGATTGGCTGGGTGGCATGGTGGCCACCATCTCCTCGGAGAAGACCTCGAGATCGGTATGCACTATGACCGTACCGTCGTATTCGATATCGACGTCATAGAGCCCGGCAGCGATCGGTTGTTGCTCCCCAGATGCGGCGTCAGTTGTCTCCGCAGGGAACCGACCGGTCCAGCACCACTGTCCGGTCTGACGGCTCGTCATCACTGCTCCGGTGTTTGACCAGGTCATACCGCTCGCTGGATCACTCACGACAACCGTGAGGCGGCGAGCTCCTTGGACCACGCCACAGATCTCTAGCTCGTCGCCGGGAAGTCCCTGGGACGGGAATGCACTCACCCATTCCGGCACAACCTCGACGGTCGTCGTCGTTGCCGCGGCGGTCGTAGCTGTTGTGGTCGGCGGCGGTGCGGATGTAGTTGGTACTTTCGTGGACACGACCGCTCCAACGAGGGTCGTGCCACCAGCATCATCGGAGGTCGCTGCATCGCCCACGGGCCGCGATGCACATCCGGCGACCACCAAAGCGACAACAAGAGCCGGTACAACCCGTTTCACCACATCACCCCAGTCTTGGAGAGCCGTCCCAAGACGAACGCTACCGGACCTGGGGAGAGTTCCCAATCTGGCGTTTGCGACGCGGGACCGAGTGATCCCAGTCGGCAAGCAGGGTCCGCAGCGCGGCAACAAAGGGCAGCGGTTGATCGAGGATCAAATGGTGGTGCGCCTCGGGAATGGTAACCACTGGTGCGGTTCGATCCATGAGTTCGTACATGTAGGCCGCGGTGTCCTCGGGAACAGTCACCGAATGCTGGCCCCGAAATAGCGCCACCCGGCAGCGAACGTTGGCGAGTTGGTCGCGCAACGGAATGAGCGTGTGCTTGAACAAGGCCGGATCAAACTTCCAAGTCCACCCAGCGTCGGTCTCATGGAGCGAGTACCTGGCAATGTGGTCGATTATGTAGTCGTGTTCACACGGTTGCGGAGGGATCAGCCGAAAGTGACTGATTGCCGTCTCTAAGTCCGGATACGTGCCGGGATCGCGGAAGGCACGCCCGCGAGCACCCTCCTCTGACTCCGGGTCGGGTCGGCGGACCGGGGTATCAACGATCACTGCACCCCGCAGGCGCTCACCATGGTCGGAAGCCGTCTGGATGGTGACCATGCCCCCGAGGCTGTGGCCAACCAGCACCGGTGGTCCGGGGAACTGGGCGGCGTCGGCAACGGCCATCACCTCACAGGCCCACGCCTCATGCGAATAGGTATGGCGCCGTCCGCTGTCACCGTGACCGGACAGATCCAAGGCAACGACATGCCAGTTTTCGGCGAACATCGGGGCCAGGAAGGTCCACCAGTGCGCATGCGCGGCCCCTCCGTGAACAAACACCAGACCGGGCTGATCCTTGTCGCCCCACTCCAAGTAGTGAATGGGCACCCCGTCGACTTCGATGGTCTTCTCATCGTATGGCGTCGTCATCGCGCGGTAGAACCACTCCGGAATGACTCTCGTCGACTCAATCATGAGGGAAACCGGAGATGCCACGCACCTCGTCGGGGAGTGGGAACCATCGGAGATGCTCAAAGTCGGCAGTGACTAGCGGCGCACCCAGTGGTTCGGGCAGGTTGGCAGCATCAAGATCGGCCAGGATTGTGTGGGCCTCATTCAAGTACTGCACGAGATGGTCGTCAGAATGAAGCTGCGGGCGATGCTGCAAACCCATGTCGCTGCGTGAGTAGTCGATGTCCTGCAGACTCAGCGGGGGCGCAGCGAGGGGCTCACGATGCCGCCACAGGGCTGACTCTGGTTCGAAGCGGTAATACGGGAGGAAGCGCCAACCTTGCTCGGCGACAAAGGCGACCGCGTCCAAAACGAAATCCATCACTTGGTCTGAGATGAAGTAGTTGAAGTTCACTCGAACCCAACCGGGCTTGATGCCTTCGCAGCCACGGGTGATCTCGTTCTCGAACTCGTGCGAGCGCTCGATATCGATGCCCAGCAGCCGATGGCCGTAGGGACCAGCGCACGAACACCCACCGCGAGATTGGATGCCAAACAGATCGTTGAGGAGCGCAACCACAAAGTTGTGGTGGAGGTAGCGCCCGTCGTAGCGGATCACGAACGAAACGATGGAAAGCCGATCGGCCTCATGGTTGCCAAGCACCTCAATATTGGGATTGGCCGACCATGCCTTGATCGCTTTGCTGGTCATGTCTTCTTCACGTGCCTTGATCACATCGGAGCCGACCGCTTCCTTGAGTTGGAACACGAGACCCGCTCGGATCGATTCGACTATCGCCGGCGTTCCCCCCTCCTCGCGGTGTTCGATGTTGGTGAGGTACTTGTGACCGACAGGATTCACGTAGGCGACCGTGCCGCCACCAGGGACCGCAGGCACTCTGTTGGCAAACAGCTCCTTCCTAGCCACAAGCAGACCGGGAGTGCCGGGACCGCCAATGAACTTGTGCGGAGATAGATAGATCGCATCTTTGTAAGCAAGATCCGCATCGGGACCAGTGGTCGGAGGCGTCATAGAGATGTCGACGTAGGGTCCCGCCGCGGCGAAATCCCAGAACGACAGGGCACCGTGGCGGTGCAGCAGTATCGAGATCGCCTCTACGTCTGAAATGATCCCAGTGACATTTGACGCTGCGGAAAACGAGCCAATCTTGAGCTGACGCTGCGAATAGGTCTCCAACTCTTTCTCCAGCTGGGCAAGATCGATGTGACCATCGGCGTCCTCGGAGATCGTGACGACATCGGCAATGGACTCCCGCCACGGCAACTCGTTGGAGTGATGCTCGTACGGACCAATGAAGACCACCGGTCGTTCTTCTGGCGGTATCTGCACGGAGAATTGATACCGGTCCTCGAGATTGCACGGGATCCGTATCCCCAACACGCCGATCAACCGGTCAATCGCACCCGTCATCCCCGATCCACAGAACAAGACGGCGTGATCGTCATCTGCCCCTACGCACCTGCGCACGATCTCGCGAGCTTCTTCACGGAACCGAGTCGTTTGCAGACCGGTCCCGGAAGACTCGGTATGTGTGTTCGCATACAGCGGCATGACCGCCTCGCGAATGTAGTCCTCGATGAAGCTCAGCGAGCGACCCGAGGCGGTGTAATCGGCGTAGGTGACCTTGCGCGGGCCGAATGGCCCCGCCACGACTACGTCACGTCCAATGACAGACGAGCGGATGGCCTCGATCAATTGGTCCGAATTCATGCGCCAAATCTAATGGGTTTGCAGCTCCGTTGACGCTGCAGCGCACAGCCGCCGAGTTCTCAGGACGGACGGCACACCGTGCAGGCACGAAAGCCAGCAGCAACTGCCCGGTCTGACGAACGGAAAACAACTCGATGGCTCTCGCTGATCCGGCGTGCATGACGGCATGTCGGATAGCAGTAGATACCAGTTGTATCGCTCCCGATAAACCGCAATGACCCGGGAGCAAACAGCTCAGTGCTCATCCCCTCGTGCTCCAACAGCGCCCTCTTCATGGGTGCCCCAAATGCATAGTTACCGACAGCACCGTCGCTGCGCACCACACGATGACATGGGATCACGATTGGCACGGGATTTCGTCCGAGGGCCGAACCGACAGCACGGACCGCACCCGTGTTGCCTATCTCCCTGGCCACCCAGCCATAGGGCCGGACTTCACCTGGCGGGATATGGGCGGTCACGTCGAGAACCTCCCGTTGGAACTCAGACAATTGCCGCAGATCAACGGGGAGCTTGCCGAGCTTTCCGCTGTCCAGCGACTTCGACAACAGACCGGTGAGCTTTGCTGGCAGTCCCTCAGCCCGATATGCAGGACGACCGACCGTCCTGGCGTGAGTACCAATGAACTCGGATTCGTCACCCGTCGGAACGATCGAGGACACACCCAATGAGGTAAAACCCACGAACAAGGTGCCAATCGGTCCCGGCACGGTCGTGTACTGATCTGCGAGATCGGTGCGGATCATCGCCCCACGCCTTATTGACTCTGGGGGTTGCTCGGCTGCTGCAAGCAAGGCGACGATCTCGGACTCTGTTGGCTGTGTCATGTCATTCCTCCGTGGCCAGCATCGAGCGGAGCCTCTCCAGGCCACGATGCACATCGGATTTCACTGTGCCGGCAGGGCGCCCCAGGACTTCGGCAATCTCTTCATAAGGGAGTCCAACGACATGGCGGAGCACTATCGCATCGCGCTGTCTCGTCCCCAGCTCGCCAAGCCGCACCCGCCACTCATCGATGGTGACCGCGTCGACCGCACTTTGTTCAGTTGCGGTCGGGGCTAGTGGTTCAACACCGGAAAGTGCGGTCTGGGTGGGACGACGACTCTTTGTCCGCGCATGGTTGCGACATAGGTTGATCGTGATCGTGAACAGCCAGGGTCGCAATCGCAACTCCGTTACTCGCTGCGACGGGTATCCCTGCAACGCTTTGTACGCCTTAACAAAGACTTCCTGGGCGATGTCCTCTGCGTCCTGCCGAGAGGGAACCCAACGACGCGCCCCGTTGAACACAAGACCTTGCATCTCAGTCACGAGCTCGGGGAACGCACCATCCAGATCACTGGCAAGCCGTCGATTGAGTAAACCCACTTCGCTTGTCATGAACCTCTCCACATGGCGTACACCATTAAGAACCCCGACCGGCTCATAACCGTTGCAGTTTGCTTCAGCGAGCCAATTCGCTCTTGAGAAGATCCAGCCCCACTGGCCCCACCTTGAGAAGCCGAGCGTGGAAAGCCCTCTGATCAAAGCTCGTACCGAGGCGGTCCTCTGTCTCCTTACGAATATCCAGTATGACCTTCTCACCCACCTTGTAGGAGATCGCCTGGCCGGGCCATCCGAGGTAGCGAGTCACTTCGGACTCGGCGTGGGGGCGCCCCTGGGCGGCGTATCGCACCAGCATCTCGACGGCGGTCTCGAACGTCCATTGTTCCCCCGGATGGAACGGTTGCCCGGTGGGGATCGGCAGATCCAGATGGGAGCCGATGTCGATGACGACTCGGCTGGCGCGCAGCATCTGGCCCGAGAGCCATCCAAGTACGTAGTCCGGTTTCTCGAAGAAGCCGAGTTCATTCATGAACCGTTCTGCGTAGAGCGCCCAGCCTTCGCCCGCACCGGATTTCCAAACCCAGAGACGATGCAGCCGCGAGAGCTGCTCGGCCAGCGAGACCTGGACCCCTACTTGGAGATGATGACCGGGAAAGCCCTCGTGATAGGCGGTGGAAACCTCGTCAAAGACAGGATACGGCCCGTTTGGGGTGAGCGACCACCAGACACTGCCGGGTCGGGTGAAATCCTCTGAGGGACTGACGTAGTAGGCACCGAGCGAGCTACCAGGCGGTGCGATGTTGACCGTCACCGTCCGGATCGGATCTGGGACCTCGAAGTGTGTCCCGGCGAGCCGATCGAGAGCGTCGTCAAGTCTCTCTTGAATGAAGGTGGCCAGGGTTGCCGAATCGGGAACGGTCCGCCCGGGGTCGGTCTTGAGCAAGCGATCCACCTCGTCCAGCGAGGCACCCGGCAGGATCTGTGCCGCGACCGTCTTCATCTGCGCTGACAGTTCAGCAACCTGTTCCCAGCCCCAGGCATAGGTCTCGACCGGATCGATGTTGGTTCCGAGGAATTCATAGGCGGCCCGGACGTACCTTTCCGCTCCTACGCCATCACGTTCGGCTGAGTCCGTTGCGTAAGTGTCGGCGAGATAGTCGCCTAGTTCGGAGAACGACCTCCGGGCCTCGGTAACGGCTTCCTCGAGTCTGGTGAGCAGTCCTCCGGTACCGTTCTTCTTCTCGTACACGTCGAGCAATTTGGTGAGTCGCGAGTTCTGCGATGCGCTCACCCGACATTGCTCGACCGCCGCCCTGACCTGTCGTTCCGCCACAGCCATGTTCTTGCGGCGGCCCTCGTCCAAGCTGGTGCGGTAACCATCGATGGCCGCGGGAAGACGCTCCAACCTGTATGTGATGTTGGTCCAGTCCTGCTCCGACTCTTGACCCATGTGGTCCCAGATCTCGCGCAAGCTCTGCAAGGAGGAGGCCATAGAGTTGAGGTCACGCAGATGATCGCCGTGTTGGTATTTCTGGGCTTCTTCGTCAAGTGTTGTCTTGGCCAGTTCGATGGCCAAGCGATCCCAATCACTCCCGGCGGCGGGTAGCGCGTCGACCTTGGTCCGGAAATGTCGGACCGTGCGGAGGGCGGATTCGGCCCCCTCGGGACTCAGATCGGTCCATCGGTCGTCATGACCCTTGATGCCGAGTTCGGTTGCGACGTCGGGAAAAAGCTTCGCCAATTCATCGACAATGTCACTGCTCAGTTGGTATATCGGATGGTTTTGCACGCACACGCTCCTCGACGGTGAGACTAATCAGGACCTCAGCCGTCCGATCCATCGATGATCTGTTGGATGTGCTGTCGTGCTTCCTCGTCGTCGGGGACTTCCATGAGCGCTTGGGTGAAATCGTTTTGGGCGAGTATGAACTCGCCGCGCGCTTGGTTGATGATTCCTCTGCCCACCAGGGCAATCGCCCTGATCGAAGGATCCTGGTTGGTGAACTCGAGGGTGCGGGCAAGCACTGAGATGGCTTCGTCGGTGCGTCCCACGTCACCGAGGGCACGACCCCGATAGGCCAACATCAGCGCAGTCACGTCATCGTCGTTGACGACACCTTCGGTCAACGCCAATACCTTCTCGAACTGCTTCGCATCGTATGCCAACTCGGTCAGAGACAACCGAATGTGCGTTGTCGGCTCGGCCGCCTCCAACAGCTGCACTGCATCGTCAACGAATCCGCGCGCTTGATGCAGTTCGGCAACGAGCAGCACCAGGGAGATCTTCTGGAGGGGCAAATGCACCATGACGCCGGCGGCGATGAGCACCGAGAGGCCGGCGTCGGGCAAGTACTTCCTAACGAAGTGATCCTTTTTGAGATCGGGCTCGGCGGCCACCACCTCCTCTATCAACGAGATCCCTCGATCGAGGTCGGTCTCCAGCGACAGCAGACCAGCGATCGCCTTTGCTGGATTTGAGTACTTCGGGTTCTGGCCGGCGACACGGAGCATCTCTCCAGGATCGCCGGAAACGACTGCAGCGTGGAAGGCCTTTTCGGCTTTGGACGTCATCATGCCTGGCTTCTGCTTGCCGACCAGCTCCGAGTACTGGTCCGGTTCGGCGAAGTCCCAAGTCAGGTCGCGGAATACCGGTCCGTCATCCCGTGCCGATGAGTGCCAGCGGAAGCGAAGGTCGTCTTGGGCTGCCTGCTGAAGCGCATATCTGCGGTATCGGTACATCATGGTCCCCCACCTTATCTGAGGTCGGCTCCAGATTTGCGGAGTACCATCACCAGACTTAGTGGTTCAGGAGGTTTGGTGCAATGACGCCAGATGATTTCCTTCGAGGTATGCCGAAGGCGGAATTGCATCTTCATATCGAAGGGACGCTCGAACCTGAGCTGATGTTCGAAATCGCAGAACGCAACGCCATTGCGACCAGATTCGGATCCGTTGCAGACCTTCGTGCCGCCTACGAGTTCAGCAATCTCCAAGAGTTTCTGGATATCTACTACGAAGGTGCTGGGGTGCTCCAGACCGAACAAGACTTCTATGACATCACGCTTGCTTATCTGCAGCGGGCGGCTGCTGATGGCGTCCGCCGGGCCGAGATCTTCTTCGACCCGCAGACACATACCAATCGTGGCATTCCATTCGAGGTCTTCCTTGGCGGTATCTCCGCCGCCACGGCTGATGCCGAACAAGAAGTTGGGGTTTCCTCCGATCTAATCATGTGCTTTCTCCGCCACCTCCCTGCCGAGGCGGCGATGGCAACCCTGGAAGACAGCTTGGCCCACCGCGACAAGATCATCGGCGTCGGACTTGACTCTTCCGAAGTTGGTTTCCCCCCAGAGATCTTCACCGATGTCTTTGCCAAGGCACGATCTGAAGGTCTGCACCTGGTCGCCCACGCCGGCGAGGAAGGGCCCCCGGACTACGTGTGGGGCGCCCTCGACGTTCTCGATGTCGAACGCATCGATCATGGCATCAGGGCGCTCGAGGATGCCATCTTGGTGCAGCGGCTCGTCGATGAGCAGATACCACTGACGGTTTGCCCGTTCTCCAATATCCGTCTGGGCGGTTTCGAAAGACTCGAAGAGCACCCTCTTGCCAAGATGCTCGACCTCGGCTTGAAGGTCACCATCAACTCCGACGATCCCGCCTACTTCGGTGGCTACATCGGCGACAACTACACCAAGACGTTCCACGCCCTCGGGCTGTCAGTCGACCAGATGATCACAATTGCCCGCAACTCGCTGGAAGCAACGTTTCTACCCGAAGCGGACAAGCTGACGCTCGTCGCAGAACTCGACGCCTACGTCTCCGAACATCGCCCCTAACCACCCCGACAAGCCCCACGCACCCCACGAGCCCGAGTTTCCGTCAAGCGGAGAGTCACAACAGGCCATCCGAGCCCGAGTTTTCGCTTAGCGAAAACTCGCAACGTGCCCGCAGGGCACGCGGGCACTGCGACTATTCGGGTTCGAAGACTGTGCCAATCGCCGTTGGGGGCTCGCTCGCCAGGATTG
>JASJHC010000052.1:0-6655 GCA_033791245.1 Acidimicrobiia bacterium
GGGCTCTCGTTCGATCATCTAGGCCGGGATCCTCAAGTTCGGCAGCGATGAGCGCCATCGCCTCCTCGTTCCGCCCGCCCAAGTCGAAGTAGACTCGCCCGAGACGTATCACCACATCGGCGTGCGAAACCCCAGCAACGGTCTCCGGGTTCTCGACGTCGCCCCACAGATCGAGCGCGAGCTCCAGATGCGCCGTCGTGTCGGACACCGCCAAGGCAAGCTCGGCTGCGGTGGCCGCCGCCAGCGCGGACACCAGCGCCTTGTCCGGCCGATCGGCGTTGAGCCAGTGCTTGACCTGCGTCGCCGGGGGCACCTCTCTCCGCTCGAGGGCCTCGCCAACGGCCCGGTGAAGCCTCGTGCGCCGCCGAGTCGGCAGATCGTCATACAGAGTCTGCAGCAACAGAGCATGTGCGAACACGAACTCGTCGGCGCCGTCCCCCTCATGAATGACCCGGGCGTTCATTGCCGCGTCCACAACAGCGTCCACCGCCCGCTCGTCGAGTCCTGCGATCGCCCCGGCGACATCGATCGAGAAGTTCGGGCCAATGACCGAGGCGACCTCCAGTGTGGCTACGACATCCTCACCAAGATGCTCAACGCGGCGGCCAATGACGTCGCGCACTCCCTCCGGGATGCCGTAGTCGCCGATCGGTGTGTCTGAGATCCAACGTCCATCCGCGTCGACCGCTCCCTCATCCTCGAGATGGCTGGTGATCTCCTCGACAAAGAACGGGTTGCCCTGCGTCTCTTCGGCGATCGACTCGATGACCTCGGGCGCCGCTCCGGACCCAAAGTGACCGCTGATCATCTGCTCAACTTCGTCGTCCGATAGACGCTGCAATGGAATCCGTACTACCCGATGCTCCCGACGAAGATCGACGAGAAGCTTTGGGAGCGGATGACTCCGCACCAAATCGGTATCGCGGTAGGTCCCGACAATCAGGGCCGACGTCTCATCTCTGCGAGCGAGATGCGCCAGCACCGCGATCGAGTGCTCATCCGCCCAATGCAGATCGTCGAGCATCACCACCGAAGGGGGCTCATCAGCGCCCGGCTTGACCAGCGCTGCGAATGCCTCCGCCATCAGGTACTGAATCGTGTCAGGATCCGTCTGAATCGGCACCGGCAGCCCCTTTGGCACCTCAATACCCGGCACCAGCCGAGCGATGTTTCCGGCCGCGGGCCCGAGCTCGAACAATTTCGGGGGATTCGCCCCGAGCACCGCCCGCGCTACTTCGACGAACGGCTGGTAGGGAAGCGCTACGTCGGGCGTGCACCGACCCGCCACCACCACCGCCCCACCATCAGCAGCCAAACGACACCACAGCGACGTGAGCGACGTCTTTCCGATCCCGGGCTCCCCGATCACCGCAGCAAATTGCACCGACGTTGCTGCCGCGGCGTACGCAGCATCGAGCTGCGACAGTTGTTCTTCTCGCCCGACTAGATGTCCGGGGATCGCTCGCTCGAGGAATGCAGGGAACGGAACGGCGCCACGACTCCCCGGATCGGTCTCGTGTATTGCGTCTTCTACGGACCACAGCTCGATGGGACCGTCCACGCCCTTCAACGTGTGCGTGCCGGCCGATACGAGCGGAAAATGTGCTCTGCGACCAATGAGCAGACGCACGGTATCGGAGACCAGGATCTGGCCCCCTTCTGCTGAGTCACACACCCGCGACGCCACAGCTACAGGGAGTCCAGTCACGTCGCCGCTGTCGGCAACAATCTCTCCCGCATTGATTCCGATGCGTACGCTGATCTGACGAGCAGCGTCGGCTTGGCGGTTGTGGAGGAAGACGCCCTCTTGAATGCGTTGGCCCGCGACTACGGCATCTACTGACGAATCGAAGACGGCGAGAGCGCCGTCGCCGAGACTCTTGACGAGACGGCCACCGGTAGAGGACAGCGCATCGTCGATGATTCGGTCGTGCTCAACACCGATTTGGTCGGCGATATCGTCGCCAAGATCAACACGCAAGCGCGTTGACCCAACAAGATCCGTAAACATCACTGTTGCCAAACCGCTACGCGCCATAGGCGACGAACCTAACAGGGCCGTATCCAAGACGCTGGCGGGCATCGGAGATATGCCGTTGCCAATCTGACGAGTGGCGAATCACACCTCAAGCGAATCCCGTAACATCAGCCGGCAATCCTGCCCTCGTAGCTCTGGGGATAGAGCACCGGTTTCCTAAGCCGTTCTTGGGGGTTTCGCCCACCGGGGAAAACCGGCCGAGAGGCCAATTTTACGGGCTTATTGACCTCTCACCCTCTCCCATCATTTCTCATGTTTTCACTCCTGTTGCGGCCCGGGTGCGGCCCTAGAACGGCCCAGAGTTCTGCAATCGAGGCCAGCTGCGACGAGTATCCATCGTCGGACCGGTCGATATTGACGAGTGGCGTTTCGATGGCGCTTCGCCCATAGGTTGCGCGCAAAACTTCGCCGTCGATGATGGACACACCGTCATCGTCTTTGACTCCGAGGAGCCGGAACAGCAGCGACCAGCAAGAAACACTGCCAGGAGCAGCAAGGCCACCACCTCAGCACCGCACTCCAAGCCGACTGACCTGTCGGATGCTGCGTGCCTGGCACCTTGCTGCTAGCAATGCAGCGGTTCTGCCACATGAAGGTGCTACCATGTCTGCATAGCTAGCAGCTACCAGCTAGGAATACAGCACAATGCGAGTCAGCAGCCATCTAAATGTGGTCAGTCGCCTCGGGACGATCCCTGAGGCGCAGTATGGCTACTTCACCCGCGCCCAGGCGGCCGAAGCGGGGGTTGAAGATTTCGAGCTGGCCCGAGCCGTCAGCTACCAGCAGATCCAACGGCTCGGACACGGCGTGTACCGCGTCGCCGGCGCCGGCACCGACCTTCACCAGGACCTCCGCGTGGCGTGGCTGCGGCTCGCCCCAACGCTCACTCCGCGCCAACGCACCCACCACCCTACCCTGTGGGTTTCACACCAGTCAGCGGCCCAGGTGCTCGATCTCGGGGTGTTCCTCCCCGAGGTGCCCGAGTTCATCTCCACTCGGCGCCTCCAACCCCGCGTCGATGCCCATATCCGGGTCCGTCACAATGGGCTTGACCGTGACCAGTGGGTCGTACGCGATGGATTTGCCGTCACCTCACCGGTTAGGACCCTGTCCGATCTCGCCCAGGCTGGTCACGATGGTGGCCACCTCGGCCGTTTCGCCGCCGATGCGATCTCCGCCGGCCAAACAACCGTCGCCGAGCTGCAGGCAGCACTAGGCCGGCGTCACGATCTGGCTGTGCTCCTCGAACTCGCCGACAAGACCGGGACGTCGTAATGGGAGCTGGGTCACAGAAGCCCCACGAGGCCTTCGTGATCCAGCCCGCTCCCCCGGTCGGGCCCGGTCTCGCCTACGCCAGTGCCCGTGCTTTTCATGAGGCGGTCAAGGCCCGGCTCATCACCACTGCCAAGGACTCGCCGTATTCGGTCGCCGAACTACGACGCCAGTTCGCCTACGACCGTCTGTTGACCCGCGTTTTTTTCCACGACCCCGACCACTGGGTGCTCAAAGGCGCCACCGGTCTCCTCTCCCGGCTCCCGGACCAAGCGCGCCACAGCATGGATGTCGATCTCTACTTTCAGGGTGAGCTCGACGCCGCCGTCGCCAGCTTGATCGCCGCCACCGACCTCGATCTAGGCGACTACTTCACCTTCGATATCGAAAAGAGTAATGACCTCGCGGGAGGCAACCCTGGCGCCCGAATCAAGGTTGCCTCCTACATCGGAGACACCATGTTCATGGGCTTCCGCATTGACGCCGTGATCGCCACCAACATGACCGGCGCCCCCGAATCAACCGCCGGCCTCTCCCCTATCACCATTGCAGGGCTCCCCACCGCCGCCTACCGGACCTACCCGGTTGTCGACCACATCGCCGACAAACACGCCGCCATGGTCGCCACTTACCAGGGCGGCTCCCCCAGTAGCCGCTACCGCGACCTGGTCGACCTCGTGCTGCTCGCCACAACCCAACGACCCGAAGCAGGCGCACTTCACACTGCGTTGACCAGCGAGTACCACCACCGCGGTGTCGCCCCACCAGCCGAGGTGACTCTCCCCTCACCGAACTGGACAGACGGCTACGCCCATCAAGCTCGCGACGTGCCCAAATTCGCCCACCGGACCGCTGAGTCCGGCCTGGCCGTCGTCAAAGCAATGCTCGACCCGATCCTGACCGGCCGCACCACCGGCCGATGGGACCCCGAGAAGCTCGCTTGGGTAGAGCACTGAGCAAACGTCGTCGGACTTCGGCCAGCGGACGGTGACTCCCACCGGCCCTCCGATTACTCGCAGTCCTGTCACCAGGGGCACCCTGGCTTGGACGGCAGCACCATCCCTCTGGCAGCCACGACGACGATCGTCACCGTCAGTGTTCGATGTCCCGAGCGCGGAGGTGCCGGCATGTGCGGGTCGAGGACATGTGCGATGTGGCAACAGAATTGTTGATCCCGGGCGGGAGGTGTGCGCACGGCTGATCATGGGGGAGCACGTCATGAGGTGTAAGGTTGGAGCATGGCGAACCAAGACAACAAGAGTCAAGGAAGCACCGGAAGTTCCATCCATGGACCATCTGACGAGGTCCTGCGAGAGACGGTGCGCCATGACAATGCGGACCTCACCATTCAATCTAACGCAGGCAAGATACGTCTCGTCAATGGTTCAGACGCATGGATGCGCTACAACCGCTACCTCGAAGTGCGCAACATCGACCCACACGTCGAGGAGGCGTGAGAAGAGCTAGTTGCGACTTCTTCGCCCGGCTTCAGCATCAGCGGCCCGAACACTTAGAAGTAACGACGTAGGGCACGTCGAAGTGCGGGGCGTCTCACCTACGCCCGAACAGCCGATCTCCGGCAGCAACCGTGACCTGATACGACCGTTCGGGCTATCCATAGGTGCATGATTGATACTGGTGGCAGACTCGGTATCGAACCGTAGGTGCCTCTGGATGCGGTGTGGATCTCGACGATTAGATCGGTGAGCCAGGCGTTGCGGATCGCCCGAGGCGACAGCGGCCGGTCCTTCCAGTGGTAGTAGCCGGCCCGGCTGACCTCGAGCAGACCGCACGCGGTCTTGACGTCATGGCCTTCGGAGGTGACCTGTTCGATCACCTCGAACCGCCTTTGGGGGCGTCGACGGGGATCGACCCCGGCCATGGTGCTCTCCCCCACCGTCCGCGTCTCACAAGGCGTTAGCATGAACGGATGACGGACCCGCAGCAAGCCAAACCGAACGCAGCCAAGCGGCTTGGCCGCCGTCTGATTGATGGGTACCGACGGACCGGAGCAGACCTTCCGTTCGGCGATCCGGTGCCTTCGCACGGCGCCGAGATGGAAGGGTGGTTCTGGCGGGCCACTGATGCTGCCTCTGGCCGGGTTGTCGTTGCGCTCTGCGGCGTGAATCGGCATCCCGCCGGTGATTGGGCCACTGTCGCTGTTGCGTTGCATCCGGGCGGTGTTGTCCGGTCCGCCGCCTTGGACAACGCCCAGGCCGAACGTTCTCATTTTGCGCTCGTCGCCGGGACGTCTGCGGATGCGATGTTCCGAGCAACGCCGGAAAGACTCCGGGTGGATCTCGAGGATGTGCATCTAGATCTGGCCTTTCCCGAGCCATACGTCTGGCCTCTGGCCTTTGGCGGCGGCGGAGTGTTCTCCTCCATCCCGTTCCTCAACCAGTACTGGCATCCGTATCGGCTGGGTGGGACTGCAACGGGGACCGTCGAACTGGCCGCCGACCGTTGGTCGATGGACGGTGCCAGGCTCTACTGCGAGCGCAACTGGGGGTCGGGGTTCCCAAAACGGTGGTGGTGGGGACAGGCTCATGACTTCGACGGGGCAGATGTTTCGGTAGCGTTCTCCGGTGGTCTGCTCTCGTTGGGGCCGATCGCCCGTTTGGTCTCTGGTGTGGTTGTCAGGGTGGGCGACAGGGTTATCCGGATTACGCCACCCACCCCGGTACGGTCCGAATTGTCGCCCGATCGATGGTCCATCCGTGCCCGTTCGTTGCGGTACCAGATTGATCTCGAAGGCGATGGAACCGGCCTGGCGCCACACGTGCTTCCCGTTCCTCTGCCTGCCGAGCGACGCAACGTCGATACCGACTTCGAACACCTTGCCGGCCACCTCCACTGTGTCGTACGAGAGCGGGGCCACGTCCTATTCGAGGGCACTTCCGAGCTAGCCGGTCTAGAAATCGGCAGCCTGCCGTAGCCTGCGGTACGCCCCTGCAGTACTGGCGTCATCACCGAAGGCTCAGGCTGTCAACGACGGCCTCATCGGTCGGAATCCAGCAGAGACAGTGAAGGTACCCAAGACGAGCGAACGGGATCAACGATATCTGTCCGAGCAGGTGACCGAGCTGGCTGATGCGGTGGAACAGCGGGTGCCTGGCGATGCCCAGCTGGTCAAGCTCCTCGCCTACGGTGGCCTTCGCTAAATGCTGGGTCATTCTTCGGCGCAGGTCACTCTCGACCGGCACACACATCTGTTCGAAGATGACCTCGATAGCCTCGCAGAATCGATGGATGCTCGTTATGGTGCGGCCCCGGTGCGGCCCAAGCGCACATTGGGCGATGTTTTGGATCTGCCTGAGAAGGCTCGAAAGGGCGGTATTCCTGGCG
>JASJHC010000053.1:0-10202 GCA_033791245.1 Acidimicrobiia bacterium
ATCGCCAGGGTTGAAGGCGGTGCTGCCATATACGCGGCGCAGGTGACCGCGTTCCAGGAACAATTGGGTGGACTCGGCCCGACCATCGATAGCGCCCTGGGAGAGGCGGTATCCGGGATCGATGAGTTCCGCACATCGACCATCAGATTCGATGTAAGCATCAACGAGATGGTCCCGATCAACGCCGATGTCGTGCTGAATCGCACCATCCAGGTTCCGATTAACACCACGATCCCGATTGATGAGTCTTTCGACACGACAATCACGATCAACGGACCATTTGGCATCGACATCCCGCTCGATATCACGGTGCCAATCCAACTGGATCTCCCAATCAACCTCGATGTAGCCCTCCCGATCAACGAAACCATCCCGGTCAATACAGAGGTGCCGGTGAACGTCGACGTGCCAATCGAGATTGACATCGCGGAGACCGACTTGGCCACTCTCGCTGACGCATTAGCGCAGGGCCTCGAGTCATTCCGCCAGATGGCTTCCCAACTCGGCTCCTAGCTAACCAAGTCCAGGAGCTTGGGCAGGATATCTTCTGCGCTCGAGGCGCCGAACTCGGCACCGAGCAGCTTGGCGTGTTCGTCGCCGTCGATGGCCGAACCACCCAGAAAGATCGGGACGTCGACCCGTTTGCGTAACTCGGCGATGGTTGTCTTGATGTCGTCGACTTGGCCACCCCTGGTGGCGCTAACCCCAACGGCAACAAGGCGTTGCTGTGCCGCGGCAATTTCTGCGAATGACTCGGCAGGAAGGTCGCTACCCAGATCCAGAACATCAAAACCTTCGGTCCGGATCAAATCGGCAGCGATCATCACCGGAAGGGTGTGCGTTTCGCCGGCAGGTGTGCCAAGAACGATCACTCCCTTGGAAACACCACGCCGCGTGACCGTCGCCGAGAGCCGGGAGACGATCCGTACGACCACCTGAGACGCTGCGTGCTCTTGAGCAATGGATACTTTGCCTTCCACCCATTGTTGACCCACGCTGTTCATTGCAGGAACGATCATTTGCAGGTAGACGTCGCGCACTGACATCCCTGAGGCCTGGGCGGCTTCGACAACCTTCCAAGAACCGGCCTGGTCGGCGGCCAGCAGCCGCTGCAGAAGACGTTCGTCCCAAGCCGTGTTCGAGCCACCTCTACCTGACACCGCCGCCGGCTCCTTCTTGAAGTCATCGAGGTCCGCTCGCGTGACCCCCCAACTCGCACCCGCCTTGGCTGCCGGGAGATAGCCAAGGCGCACGTAGCGATACACGGTCATGTAGTGAACACCGAGCTCGTCGGCCACTTCCTGCAGGGTTAGAGATTGCATACCCCCTATTTAGCACCAAAGCCTTAGACGATGCAAATGAGTTGGCCACCTAACGCTAACGAACAGACATTTGCACATTGGTCTTGACATCTTGCACGGTACGGGGCTAATTTAGTACTAAATCACCTGGAGGACAGATGAGCCAACAAGCGGCAACAGCAGAAAAAACCGCAGACAACAGCAGGGCGACCACCAATCGTGCGGAAGACGCCGCACTGGCGGCACGACTAGTCGACCAAGATCCCAACGCCCTCCACGACGCTTATCGCGACTACGGCCACCGTGTCTATCGCGTCGCTTATGGATTGCTCCGCCGCGAGGAACTCGCTCAGGACGTGACCCAGGAAGTCTTCGTGCGACTGTGGAAACGGCCGGAACGCTATGACGCCACCCGCGGTGCCCTCTCCTCTTTCCTGCAACTCGATGCCCACGGTCGCAGCGTCGATCTGATTCGTTCTGAGGAAGCCCGCGCCAAGCGAGAAATCGCAAACGAGCGCCTGTCATCCAGACACCAGGACAGCCCCGAAGAAGAAGCAATGAAACGAATCACATCAGACAGGGTGCGGCGAGCACTCGACGAACTCAAAGAAGCTGAGCGGGGACCGATCGCAATGGCGTTCTACCTCGGCTACTCATATCGCAAGGTTGCAGAGGTTCTGGGCGTTCCGGAAGGGACAGTCAAGAGCCGCATTCGATCGGGAATGGCAAAGCTCCGCGAAACCCTGGGGACCGAAATCGCCGGTATCGCCTAATGATGAAGCGCCTTGATACCGCAGCGGCGTATGCATTGAATGCGCTGCCACCAGACGAAGCCGCCGCGTTCGAGCGCTCGATCGCCGACGACAAGTACCTCACAGAAGATCTGTTTCCTTTCAGCGGGTCGCCGCCGAACTCGGAAAGGGCCTCCCGGACATCGTTCCGGCCGCGTCTCCGGAACTGTGGGACCGAATCAGCCGCGAAGCCGGCATCAGCCCCACCCCGGAATCTGAGTTGGAATCCCCAGTACCCCTCCACCGCTGGAACTACACCTATCTCGCGTCCGCTGCAGCAGTCGTAGCTGTTGTCGCCATCGCAGTAGCTTCGCTGCTTGCGATACGCGGACCGGCCGCCGCCGATTCCCGCACCCTCGCTCTGGCAGCCGCCGCCGACCCCACCGCAACAAGCGTCGACCTGGCCAACCCGTCCGGCTTCTCTGAGATGGGGGCCAAAGTTGTGATTGCCGCCGATGGAACCGGATACGTGATTGCCGATTCCTTGCCTGCCCTCGACGGCGACCGGACCTACCAGCTGTGGCTGATAGTTGATGACCGAGTGATCTCAGCCGGAATCCTCGGCACCGATCCAGATGTTGTGCAGTTCCGCGCCGAAGGCGATATCGCCGGAATCGCCATCAGCAACGAGATCGTGGGCGGCGTGGTTGTGTCAGAGGTGCCGCCCGTGGCGATCTGGCTGCGCGACGCCTAACCCAAGGACTCAACACATGAGCCTGACCCAAGGACTCAACACATGACCAGCCCAAGCACCCCCGCGACAACAAGCCGCTGGGACGGTCTTCTCGAATCCACCGTTGTCGGGAGCTTCACCTCGATCGGACACCGTATCCGTTCGCGCCACTGGACCCCTGTCGACACTGACTCCCTCTCCGGCCAGGTCGTCGTGATAACCGGGGCTACCTCTGGTATCGGTATGGAAGTCGCCACGATGATGGCCAGCTACGGATCCCGTCTTCGTATCGTCGCTCGCAACCCTGAGAAGGCAGAACGACTCCGCAACGAGCTCATTTCTGATTCAGGTAACGATGACATCCGCATCTACCTCGCCGACCTGTCACTCATGTCCGAAGTTGAAAGAGTCGCTGACGAGATCCTGGCCGGAGAGCCCGAGATCCACGTACTCGTCAACAATGCCGTGATCCTCCCCGCGGATCGGACCATGACTAGCGAAGGCCTCGAGCTGGCTCATGCCACCAACCTCGTCGCCCCGTTCCTCCTCACCAACGCACTGATCCCTCGCCTTGTTACCTCCGCCCCCGCCCGCATCATCAACGCGATCTCCGGAGGGATGTATACCCAGGGACTGGCGCTGGATGATCTCAACTCGAAAGAGGGCGAGTACCACGGCAGTGTTGCCTATGCACGGGCGAAGCGGGGTCTGATGGTGCTCACCAAAATGTGGGCGGATCAACTGGCCGGGACCGGGGTGACTGTAAACGCCACCCATCCCGGCTGGGTCAACACCCCGGGTGTCAAAGATTCGCTGCCAGGGTTCCACAAGGTCATGGGACCCCTGCTCCGCACGACAGAGCAAGGCGCCGATACCGTCGTGTGGCTGGCCTCAGCCACAGTCGGAGGACAGCAAACGGGAAAGCTGTGGCACGATCGAGAGATTCGGTCCGAGTACAAGCTGAAGAAGACCATCGAGACGAGCAGTGACCGAAACGAGCTGTGGAAGCAACTGACGGAGACCGTAGCCGTCGTTAGCTAGCTTCGGTCTGCTTCTCTAGTTCGGCGAGCCAGCTGCGGAGTCCCTCTCCGGTTGACCTTCCGATCTCAGCGAATCGTCCCTTCATGAACGGCTCAATCAAGCGAGCGATGCCTTTCAGGCCAAGGTCTGCGGTGTAGGTCACTTTGGTTTCACCAGCGATCGATTCGAATTCGATGCTGTCGATGGCCTTCACCACCCCACCGGACCCCTCGAGTACGACCCGTTTTCCCGGTTCAATAGCGGTGACGCGGTATTGCATCTTCATGACCCGGCCGCCATACGACAGATCCATGTCATACACGGTGCCGACTCCGGTCGGCTCGTCTGACGTCTTCGTCGAAGAGATCACGCCCGGGTCCCATTCTTGGATATTGGCGAATTCACCGACGTTGGCATAAGCCTCCGCAGTGGTCAACGAAGTCGTCGCTGTCTCTTCAAGTCGGATCATTGGCAAGTCCTTTGGTTGGTGACTCTTATTCGATGCAGCGGCTTGATTCGTATTAGCTCTGATCCATTGGTCATTCCGGTTCCGAACATTGCTTGAACAACCTCGGAAGGACCAATGAGAATCGCAGTCGTCGGCTCTGGGATCACCGGCATCGGTGCTGCTTGGGCAATGAAGAACACCCATGAAGTTACCGTTTATGAATCGGCCGGTCGACCGGGCGGTCACGCTAGAACGATCGACATCGATATGGGCGGCTATAACCTTCCTGTTGACACCGGGTTCATCGTCTACAACGAGCGCAACTACCCGAACCTGACCGAACTGTTCAAGACCCTCGGCACCGCAACCAAAGACAGCGATATGTCGTTCTCGGTGAGTGACCCCGACACCGGACTCGAATACGCAGGAAGCACCGGCGGCATGTTCGCCAAGAAGTCCAATCTGCTTCGGCCCACGATGTGGTCGATGCTGCGTGGAATCAACCGATTCCGCGGCGAGCAGGACCACCTGGGTGATGTTCCTGACAACATCTCCATCTCTGAATACTTGGCCGAACAAGGCTATCCCGATGCGTTCGGGTCCCACTACCTTCTCCCCCTTGCCGCCGCAGTTTGGTCGGGTACCGGTGACGATGTCGCCAAGATGCCCGCAAGGACGTTCCTCAACTTCCTCGCCAACCATGGCCTGATCCGGCTGAACGATCGACCGCAATGGCGCACGGTCGTTGGCGGCAGTAAACGCTACGTCGATCGAGCGTTGGCCGGGGTCGACGAAGTGCTACTGGGTCATAGTGTTGTGAACATCGAACGAGACGCCGAGTCGGTGACTCTCTACGACGAGCGTGGCGGCAAGCGCCAGTTTGACCACGTTGTGCTTGCGACCCATGCCGACACCTCGCTTCGCATCCTCGGCGACGCTGCCACCGCCGCCGAACGGTCGATCGTTGGGTCATTCCACTACGCCACCAATCGAGCGGTGGTGCACAGTGACCCGCGTCTAATGCCCAAGAAGCGTGCCGCCTGGTCAAGCTGGAATGCGATCGGATCAGTTGGGGCCAGCGGAACCACACCGGTGACGGTCAGCTATTGGATGAACAAGCTCCAGTCACTCCCCAAGGATCGTCAGGTGTTCGTTTCGTTGAACCCGGCCACGGAACCCGACCCCAGCTCAGTGATCGACGACGTGATGTTTCAACATCCCCAGTTCAATACCGCATCTTCTCTCGGGCAACGCGACCTCGGCTTGATCCAGGGCGCCAACCGGACGTGGTTTGGCGGCGCCTACTGCGGCTATGGCTTCCATGAAGATGGCCTCCAGGCCGGACTGACCATCGCCGCCGCCCTCGGGTCACCAGCCCCATGGTCGAATCAGATCGTCCCGATGAGCCCCGCTGCCCACGTGACCGCTCCTCGGCGCGAAGCCGTTTCCGCATGACAGTCACGAGCGCTCTGTACGTTGGGCAGGTAACGCATCGCCGCAAGTCGCCGATGCGGCATAGTCTTCGCTATCGCACTTATTCGATGCTCATTGACCTCGACGAGCTCAGTGCCCTAACCGAATCCAATCGTCTGCTGTCACACAACCGATGGAACCTGTTCTCCATTCATGACCGCGACCACGGACCCCGCGACGGATCCCCGTTGCGACCCTGGATTGAGAGCGAGCTCACGGCTGCTGGTATCAACCTGGAAGGTGGCTCGGTGCAATTGCTGCTGTATCCCAGAATCCTCGGATACACATTCAATCCTCTCACCATGTGGTTCTGTCATCACGCCGACGGTTCTCTGCGTGCCGTGCTCTATGAAATCCACAACACCTTTGGGCATTCGCACAGCCACCTCGTATCCGTAACGGGCGAAGCTCCGCACCGGCACTCCTTTGCCAAGGAATTACACGTGTCCCCCTTCTTCGATCAGGACGGCAGGTATGAGTTCACACTCCGCCCGCCGGCCGACCGATTCTCGGTATCGATCGACTACGCAACCGCGGCTGCGGATCTACTGACAGCAACCATGGTCGGGAAGCGTCACCCCCTCCACGATCGATCGATGCTCCGCGTCTTCGCCACACACCCCATGCTCACTCTGAAGATCACGCTGGGAATCCACTGGAACGCCTTGCGTTTGCTTCTCAAAGGGGCCAAATACCGATCCGTCCCCCCGGCACCGTCCACACCGGTGAGTGTGACGAGTACCTTTAATGGAGTGTCATGATGAAACTACGAAATGTCCCCACTTCGCTAATAAGCATCGTTTACCGGGCCCTGCTGCGGCGGGTCCGCATCGGGTCGGTGCGTGTCCGTATCGATGGCTTGGCGCCGATCACCGGCACCGGCGATGGTCCAGGACCCAGCGCAGACCTCACCATTCATCAACCGGCTGCTGTACTGCGGAAGCTGGTGCGCGGGGGTGGTGTTGGATTCGCCGAGGCCTACCTGGCCGGCGACTGGGATACCGAAGATCTGCCACTGGCGTTGGAGGCCCTTGGACTCAATCTGGACTCTTACCTTCGGTCCAGCCGCCCAAATCGAGTCATCAGATGGGTGCGGAAGCTGTGGCAGCGAATCGTGACTCGGCGTCGATCAGAGATTCCGTCGATCGGGGATCACTACAACCTCGGCAACGAGTTCTACACAGCGTGGCTCGACAAGACCATGACCTATTCCTCTGCCGTCTTCACCGATCAGGCAACGACGTTGTCGCAAGCACAAACAGAGAAATACCGAAGGCTCGCCGAGTTGGCGGACCTCAAAGCCGACGATCATGTGCTCGAAATCGGGTGTGGCTGGGGCGGATTCGCTGAATATGCAGCCACCGAGATCGGCTGTCGAGTGACCGGAATCACCTTGAGCACCGAACAGGCCGAATACGCACGGGACCGGCTCAAGACAGCCGGTGTCGACCACCTCACCGACATCAAGCTGCTTGACTTTCGGGACGAGACCGGGACCTACGACAAGATTGTCTCAATCGAGATGATCGAGTCCATCCCCGCAGATCTGTGGCCAGCACTGTTCACCACAATCTCGGAGAATCTGCGCCCGGGCGGGCGGGTTGCCATGCAGGCGATAACCATCGCCGACGACCTCTATGAGTCGCTACTTGATAGAGATGACTTCATCAGCAAACACATCTTCCCCGGCGGGGCATTGCCCTCGGTTGCCACCCTCCGCTCCTTGGCCATCGACAATGGGTTGCGGGTCACATCGACAGATCCACACGCACTCTCTTATGCGGTGACGCTGCAGAAGTGGCGAGAGCGCTTCGAAGAAAGCTGGCAACGGTTGCGGCAGGAAGACCTAGATGAGCGATTCCGCAGGACGTGGCGCTACTACCTTGCCTACTGCGAAGCCGGATTTCGGATCGGTCGTATCGACGTTCACCAGGTGGCGTTCGTTAGGTAGCCGGCCAGATCTGAAGAACTATGCGACGACCCCTCACGTCGGCAGCGATGAATTCGACCTTCTGGCCCTCTTCCAGTGTCTCCATCTTGCTAAGCGCGTGACCGTGGACAAACACCTCGTCGTCGCCATCGCTAGGGATAAGACGTCCCAGTCCGTGGATAGCATCGTATGACTTGACGTACCCCTCTTCGTGCTTCTTGGCAGCGACCGCAGGGAGATAGGTGATGCGCCCAACAGTGAGTGCGATGAGCAGGGCGATCGCCAGCAGCAGAAGCGGCAGCACGAGATTCGGAAGTGTCGAGATACCGCTGTTTAGGGCCGCCACTATGGCTCGCGGGACCTGGGCAACGAAACCTTGATCGCCATCGGCCGCTGGCTGCCATAGCGAGGTGGTGGCAGCAACCACGTCGACCTTGGGACCGTCGTCAACAACCGGCACTGCGACTACTTCGACACCGTTGACCGTCAGCACAACGGTGGCGGCGCTCTCCTCACCGAGCGCATCCGTGGCCAGATAAATGAATTTGTCGCCACCGACGAACCCCGCAGCAGCCGTGTACGCAAAGGAACCATCTGGATTGAGCACGAGCCGACCGTGGTCCGGTGGAGATACAACGGCAGCCGTCAGCTGCTCGCCGTCAGGATCTGTGTCGTTTCTCAGCACACCCGGTGCTGCCACCTCGAGGACTTGGCCCTCGTCTGTCTCGTATTCATCATTCGCCGCAGTTGGGGCTGCGTTCTCCGTCCGCAGTTCGATGATGACGCTGGCTTCTGCGTCAAACTCGCCATCGGTAACGACGAAAGTAAGACTGTCGCTGTTGTTGCCGCCGTCGCTGGTGTAGACATAGTTGGGTGCATCCCCTTCGAGCACACCAAAGATCGGCTCGACCGAAATCGAATACTCGAGGTCATCGCCGTCGGGATCCTCGGCAACCAGAGAGAGCGGGGTTTCCTCGCCTACAAAAGCCAGTACATCGGTTGAGGTGGCGATTGGTGGTCGATTGGTGTTGTCGATCCGCCACTCGAATGATGCCTTGTTGGACTTCACCGGCTTCCCATTGTCAGTTGCCGTGATCGTCACGTTGTACGGCGAGGCTGCGGCCGCCTCGAAGCCAACGACACCAGATATGGCGCCAGTCGTTGTACCGATGGTCAGACCGCTGGGCAGACCCGTTGCGGTGAAACGCAATTGGTCGTCGGGATCAGGATCAGTGGCCGTAACTGTGACCGAAACCGACTCGCCTTCTGCAGACCGCTGGTTGGCCGGCTTGTCCACTCTTGGAGCTTTGTTGATCTTGGGAACGACAATCGTGATCAATTGCGTATCTGACAAGCGCGGTGAGCCTGAGTCCGACACACCAACATTGATCCGGTAGGTAATCCCATGCTGGACTTCTGTCGGCTTCCAGGTGAAGCTACCCGTGTCAGGGTTAATCGCAGCTCCTTCGGGCACCGCATCAATACCGTCAGCGAGCCAATAGTTCAGCGTATCTCCGCTGTCGGCGTCGGTGGCAACGGCGGTGAATACGATAGATCCGCCGCTCTCTGGATTCTGATCGGCAATCGGAGCCAGTACCGGAGCGTGGTTCCCTCTCGTAACCTGCCAGGCAAAGGTCTGGACCGTCCTTATCTGGGGTGTCCCATTGTCTTTGACTGTCACCGTGGCGGTCCCAGTAGCTTGGGAAGCGGTACTCGGGATCGTTCCGCTGATCAATCCAGAATTCTGATTGATCACGATCCCGGGAGGCATGCCGGCGGCTGTGAAGGCGAGGCTGTTTGGCGGAATGTCGGGATCCGTGGCTGCAACGGTATAGGACATCGAGTCACCGGCGCCCAGGGCCTGATCAGGGATATACGACACTTGGGGAGCGGCATTCGTTTCCACGACCGTCACACTGAACGAGCGCACTACCGAGGCTGGGGGGCTCGCCGAATCCTTGACCTTCACCGTGAACCCATATGTTCCGGGGCCGTTCGACTCCGTCGGCGTCCAAGTGATCACGCCGTTGGGTGCGATAGAGGCACCCGTGGGGGCGCTGGTCAGGCTGTAGTTCAGAAAGTCGTCGGGGAGGTCGGGGTCGTCTGCGTCGATGGTGACCTGCATGACGACCTCTTCGCTGGTGGTCACATTGGGGATAAACGCCATGTCGGGGATCCGATTGAGGTCGTCGATCACCCACACAAAAGAGTCCGTGGCAGTGCCACCCTGCCCGTCGGAAACGGTCACGATCGTGGAGAACGGAGACGACGCTGCAGCCGTGTATCCAATCGTCCCGGAAACTACCCCGGAGTTCGAATCGATAGAGCTCCCGGGGGGAAGACCGACAGCACTGAAGCTGAGATCGTCATCATCAGGGTCGCTGGCACTCACCGCAAAGCTAACGGTATCGGCCTCTGTATCAGCACGATCCGGTAGCGAGGTGGTGAACGATGGGCTGGTGTTTGTTGACATCGCCACCTGGACGTTGTCAATGAAGAAATACCCACCGAACTCGCCGTCTCCGAAGAACCCGACCTTGAGAGCGGCTCCTGCATATGAGGACAG
>JASJHC010000054.1:0-11466 GCA_033791245.1 Acidimicrobiia bacterium
CTATCGCCATCTCGGTGGCTCAGGCACAGTGCCGGCGTGAAGGACGTAACAATCATCGGTGGCGGCGTTGTCGGCTGCGCCATTGCCAGGGAACTCACCCGATACCGCCTCGATATCGCTCTCGTGGAAAGCGAGATCGAGGTCGGCTTTGGAACTTCGAAGTCCAATAGCGGCATCAGCCACGGGGGCCACCACACTCAGCCGGGGACGCTCAAAGGCGAGCTCGCCTGGGCCGGCAACCAACGCTGGGTGCGTTTGGCACAAGAGCTGGGGTTCGGATTCAGACGTAACGGGGATCTGACGGTTGCCTTCGACGACGCAGACGTCGAAACACTGGAGGCGATCGCCCAGCAGGCCAGGGATCGAGACATTCCGGGTGTGGAGATCTGGGGGCCGGAACGGATCCGGTTCGAGGAACCGAACCTCAACAACGACATAATCGCTGCAGTCGATGGGCCAACCGCCGGGGTCGTCAACCCCTATGAAGCGTGCTTTGCGCTCGTCGAATGCGCGGTCGCCAACGGTCTGGATCTGCGCGTGAATTCTCCGGTTACGGCGATCGAACGACTCGGCGATGCATTCAGCCTCCAGGCGGGCGGCGAGAGCGTCAGGTCCCGATACGTCATCAACGCCGCCGGGGTCCACGCCGAACAGATTGCCAGGATGGTCGGCCTGTCTGAGCCGACCATCCGGGGCCGAAAAGGTGAGGAATATCTCCTCGACAAGCGCCTCGCCGGCATCGTGCAACGAACAATATTCCCCTGCCCCACGCCCACGTCAAAAGGCATTTTGGTCATTCCAACCTTCGACGGCACCATCATGGTCGGCCCGACTGCACAGGCTGTCGAGGACCTCGAGGACGTGACAACCACATCGGTTGGAGCAACAGAGACCTTCGATCTTGCACGCCGTCTCGTCCCCGGAATCAGCGAACGCGACTGCATCGCGGAGTTTGCAGGCATCAGGGCGGTCGCTGGCGATAACGACTTCGTCATCGGCCCCAGCGCCGTCCCAGGTTTCTTCAATGCGGCTGGGATTCAATCACCGGGCCTCACAGCGGCGCCTGCTATCGCGGAGATGATTGTCGACATGCTGGGTAGCGATGGCCTCGATCTCTCGGTCCGAACCGAGTTTCGGCGCACGGTGCCCCGCCCAGTGCACGCCGCGTCGATGTCTATCGGTGAGCTGACCGAACTCGCGGAGAGAGATCGAGCGTTTGCCCGGGTTGTCTGCCGGTGCGAACTGGTGACCGAGGCCGAGATCCACGATGCAATCGGGCGTGGGGCACGGACCATCGACGGTCTCAAGTTCCGAACCCGAGCCGGAATGGGCCGGTGTCAAGGAGGATTCTGCACGTCCCGCTGCATGCAACTCCTAGCGGAGGAATCTGGATCTCCACTGACCGCAATCACCAAACGCGGCGACGGATCCTGGTTGGTTCTCGACCGGGCTGAGGTAAGCGCCGATCGGAAGACGGATTCATGATTCCTCTGACGAATCTCCAGGACCAGTACGACGTAGTAGTCGTTGGCGCTGGGCCGGCGGGCATGGCTGCTGCGTTGGCCGCACTGCGCAGCGGCGTCGAGACGGTTCTCATGGTCGACCGGGAGGTCGAGCCCGGCGGGATCCTCAACCAATGCATCCACAACGGGTTCGGTCTGCATCACTTCGGCGAAGAACTCACCGGTCCGGAGTATGCCCAGCGGTTCCTAACGGACCTGCTCGATCATCAAATCGACATCGCCACAGATTGCTACGTGCTCGATGTGACTCCCGACCGAATGGTCACCCTCATGTCGCCTGCGATCGGCGTTCGTCAGGTGCTCGCCGGGGCGGTTGTGCTGGCAATGGGAGCACGAGAGAGAACCAGGGGAGCCATCAGGATCCCGGGGAGACGCCCCTCCGGAGTGATGACCGCGGGGCTGGCGCAGAAGTTCGTTAATCAAATGGGCCTGCTGCCCGGCAAGCGGGCGGTAATTCTCGGATCGGGAGACATCGGCCTGATCATGGCAAGACGGATGATGCTCGAAGGGGTCGAGGTACCAGGCGTGTTCGAAATCATGCCCCACGCCAATGGGCTGACTCGAAATATCGTTCAGTGTCTGCATGACTTTGAGATTCCACTCCACCTATCAACCACCGTCGTCGAGATCCATGGCCGCGATCGGGTCGAGAAGGTGACCGTCGCTCCAGTCGACGATCACATGCAGCCCGATCTAAGCCGTGCCCGATCGATCAAGTGCGACACACTCTTGGCCTCGATCGGCTTGATACCGGAGAACGAGCTCTCCCAGAAGCTCGGTTTGCGAATCGATCCGACAACGTCGGGCCCGGTTGTTTCTTCAACTATGGAGACATCTCGCGACGGCGTATTTGCGGCCGGTAATGTTGTTCACATCCATGATCTGGTTGATTTTGTGAGCCAGGAAGCCCTTCTTGCCGGAGCAAACGCCGGTCGCTACGTGACAGGTCGTCGCCCACCCGCCGACAATATCAAGCTCAATGCGGGAGCAAACGTGGCATCCGTGGTGCCTCATACAATCTCCTCGGATCGCGAGCACACCGTCTATCTACGGGTTCGCAAGCCGATGGAGAAAAGCTGGCTGCGGCTTGGCGACGTGTACGAGAAGAGGCTGCGCTACGTAGTTCCAGCTGAGATGGTGTCGATCAAGGTGCGGCCCCGCTTCTTGGAGCACTTCCACGGGGACAGCCTCACCATCGATATCGTCCCCCGCGACGAACCGGGGAGGGAGGAGCAATGAGCGCCACCAGCGACGTCGAGACCACCCAATACCTTTGTATCGGATGTCCATTGGGTTGCCGGCTCGAGGTTGATGAGGACCCGACGGGCGACATAGTGGAGATCCGCGGCTTCTCCTGCCGGAAGGGCAAGACCTTCGCTGAGCGCGAGCACACCGACCCCCGCCGCATGATCACCACCACCATCGGCATCGAGGGCGGTTTGTGGCAGCGCCTGCCGGTGCATGCCACCGAGGAGTTACCCAAGGACCGGATGTGGGACGCAATCGAGAGGTTACGCGACGTGTCGGTGAGTGCGCCGGTGGCCATGGGTGAGGTCATTGTGGCTGGGATCCTTGGCTTTGATATTGATGTAGTCGCCTCACGTGATATGCCGGAGGCGATGCAGCCCCCAGCGACTGGCTTCCAACACTGAGCCAGTCCCGCCATTAGGTTCCTGGTATGCAGCTGCTCGAATCCGTTCTTCCGTCCCGCTTAGGGCGCGACTTTCGATGGTTGGTCGCCTCCTCGTGGACGACCAATCTCGGCGACGGGATCTCCCTTGCCGCGGGGCCGCTGCTGATTGCGGCTGAGACTGCAAATGCCGGGCTGGTTGGTTTGGCATGGATGCTGTCGAGGCTTCCCTGGCTCTTGTTCGGGCTCTATGCAGGAGCCATTGCCGATCGGCTAGATCGGCGACGAATCATGATGGTCGCCAATGGCCTCAGGGCAGCGGTCCTGGCGGTATTCGCAGGAGCGATCGCATCAGACGTCGTCGGCGTACCTGCGATCCTGGCAGCTTTGTTCCTCCTCGGCGTCGCCGAGGTGTTTGCCGACAACACGGCAAGCACCTTGGTGCCGATGGTCGTGGCAACCCAGGATCTGACCACATCCAACGCCCGTCTCACTCTCGGCTTCGTGACGCTCAATCAGCTCGTCGGGCCACCCCTTGGCGCTGCGCTCTTTGCGATTGGCCTATGGCTACCGTTCGCGACTCAGGCGGTCGTCATGGCTTGCGGGGCGGTGTTGATCTCGCGTGTTGTGGGGGTGAGAGGTAAACCGAAGTCGGCCGACTCATCGACTTCACTGCGCGGCGCCATCGGAGAGGGAGTGAGATGGCTATGGAGCCATCCCCGGGTCCGGACTCTCACGATTCTGATCTTCCTGTTCAACATCACCTTTGGAGCGGCCTTCTCGATACTGGTGATTCTGTCCTCGGAGCGACTCGGCCTCGACGAGTTGGGATACGGTTTCCTCGTCGGGTCGGCGGCTGTGGGCGGAATAATCGGTGCAACCGCCTACGGGTGGATCGAGGGGAGGATCGGCGTGGTCCTGATCATGCGACTTGGACTCATCATCGAGACCGCGACCCATCTCGTGCTGGCAACAACGACCACACCGGCCGTCGCATTTGGGATTCTCGTTCTCTTCGGCGGCCACTCCGCAATGTGGGGCACGCTGTCGACGAGCATCCGGCAGGCTGCGGTACCGCTTGATTTCCAGGGACGGGTCTCGAGTGTGTATCAGCTGGCGCTGCAAGGCGGACTCGTGATCGGGGCCGGCGTTGGAGCGCTTGTCGCAGCCGGGCTTGGAGTGACGGCCGTCTATTGGTTCGGATTCATTGGATCGGCACTCATACTGGCAATCATCTGGACCCGAATCAGCAAGATAGCGATCCTTGCTCCGGAGGACCCACCGGCGGGGGAGCGCAGCTGATTCTCTCGGGGTGGCGACCAAATCATCTTGATCGGAGCGGCTTGACCTGGGCCACTGTTACCCCACAGCCCTACAGGTCATCATCGGCTCGAATCACGCGTCAAGATAGGGGCTCGCTGAAGCTGCGTTTCCGTACCCGTAGTTGATTTTGATGCGGGTCGCGCCCTCCTCGACGAGCCGAGCGACGCAACCGTGCACCCGTGGCGTCATGGTTGGCATCGTCTGCCGTTTCCAATGACCACTTCCGTGTCGCTCGATGACAAAGGGGGAGCACTCAACCCTCAACACGTCCTCGAACTATACATAACGTGGATTATGGGCACTGTCAACCAAGCAACGAGTTGCCTCAACCAGCAATTGAGCCCCGCAAATAGCGTTTCTCCGATATCCTGCGATTAGAGAGGAGCTGCAATGCTCTCGTGGACCCAACAAGCAGATGGCTGGCACGCAGACGGCTACCACATTGAGCTGGCGGCCCCATTCCACTGGGTTCTTACCAAGGACACCGTCCAGCCGGCTTCACGCCATGAATCGATCCAATACGTGACCAACCTTCCGGAGCCACTCGCAATGGCGCGCACGCTCACTGAGGCCAAGCGTGAAGCCGAGCTCGACGATATGGCGTGTTACAGAGCCCAGGTGCGACGCCGTCATATCGCAATCCTTCTAACGATCCTTGCAGTCGCCGTCTTGTCCATAGGTGGCTCGCCTCTGCAAAGCATCACCATGGTTCTCCTCGTGGCCTACTTCACAACACGATCGCTTGGCGTGATCGCCGGCACGCTCCTGTGGAAACTGGGTGGCAATTCCCGGGAAACCGTGTTTTACCAGTAGCCGAGCCCGCAGAACCGAGAATCATCGTTCGACCCCCTGCCCCTTCACCACGGCACTATTGCGTCACCGTGACGTTATACACAACTCCCTCCCATATGTATCCTCAGCTGCACGCAACTTTCGGGGGCTCCGACTATGACTACATCTGAACAACCGATCCGTGCGGTCCCTGACACTGACCTCGCCACTGAAGCGCAGGTCGAGGCGCTGCAACTGCGTATTGAAGAGCTCGAGAGAGACCTGAAACGGGCCAAAAGAGGCTCGCGCAAGGACGCAGAACTGCGGCCGTTCCAGGTAGAGCTGCTCAAACTGCAACGCCACCTCGAAGTCGAGAACATCAGAGTGATCGTTCTATTCGAAGGTCGTGACGCAGCTGGCAAGGGCGGAACGATTCGACGAGTGACCCGCTATATGAACGAGAAGCGCTATCGGATGGTTGCGTTGGGTAAACCAACTGACGAGCAACGTCATCAGTGGTACTTCCAACGCTACGTAACCCATTTCCCAACCGGTGGCGAGATCGTTCTCTTTGACAGATCCTGGTATAACCGAGCGATGGTTGAACCCGTGTTCGGCTTCTGCACCGAAGACGAGTACAAGACGTTCCTCCGCGGGGTCGTTGGCTTTGAGAAGGACCTAGTCCGCCAGGACACCAAACTCGTCAAGCTGTACTTCAGTGTGACAAAGGAAGAGCAGGCGCGCCGCTTCGAGCGCCGGGTCTCCGACCCTCTCCGCCAATGGAAACTCAGCGAGGTTGATGTCCAGGCTCAGGATCGGTGGGACGAGTTCACGGACATGAAGTACCGCATGCTGAAGCGGACCTCGACGGTTGTTGCGCCATGGACGATTATCCGTTCCCAGAACAAGCAGCTGGCCCGCCTCAATGCAATGAAGGTCATTCTGAACTCTGTTCCGTACGCTGATCGCAACCCTGATCTCGATTGGGCAGTCGACCCGGACGTCGTGGTTTCTGGCGCTCGCGAGCTCGAGCTCATGGAGGCGCAGCGCCTCAGTCTCGGCAAGTTCACGGTCTAGCAGGCCTCCCTTGATCCTGACGAGACTCCTCTGGCGCGGGTTTACGCGTCGTTGTCCTGTGTGCGCCAGTAGCGGGCTCTTCACCCGCTGGTTTCAGATGCGCGAACACTGCCCACGATGTGATCTCAAGTTCGAACGGGTACCAGGACACCTTGCAGGAGCCCTTGGAATCAACACAATTGTCAGCCTGGTGGTCATCTTCCTTGTTGGTGTCGCCGGCTTCCTACTGACGTTTCCTGAGCTACCGCTTGTTCCCCTGGTTACGACGATCACGGCCGTTGCCTTGGCCTTTCCAATTCTGTTCTATCCGTTCTCGAAGACTGTGTGGACGGCGATAGACTTGAGGATGCGGCCGCCCGAACCCGCCGAAGTGCGCTCCGGCTTCGGAGATTGGATAACAGCGCCGTAGTGAATCCAGGTCACCGATTGGAGGCGACAGTCCCAATGACGCAGCAGTCCATGGATGCGCTGCTCCAGTGGTTGTCCTCCGCCGACAACCCACCTGTCCGCTACCTGGTGGCTCGTGATCTGCAGGAACCCCCTCCGCAGCCCGCGGAGCTGGCACGTTTGCGCGACGAGGTCATGGATTGGGGACCGCTTGCCCAAATCCTCGAATTGCAGCTCGACGATGGCAGCTTCCCATACCGGCAAAAGACCCACACTGCCCAGCCAACGCTTGCCGCGTTATGTGTAATGGAACGCTGCGGCCTTGAGGTCACCGATGAACCAGTGGTGCGGGTCCTCGACTACCTAACCGCACGCCACCTGTTCGAAGGGGTCATTACCTATACCGGTGGCGGATCGGGGGTTCTCCCCTGTTACCTCGGAGTGACGACAACTGCACTGATCAAGATGGGAGCCGCCGACTCCGACATCGTCAAGGCCTCCATCAGATGGCTTGTCGACCATCAACGCTTCGACGACAAGCAACAGCGCGCCGGCGGCACAAAGAACTGGCCTTTCCGAGCACCGCAGAACTACGGCTGCTGGGAAAGCGTGTCGTGCTACCACGGCGTTGCCGGAGCATTCCGGGCCCTCGCTGCTCTCCCCGAGTCGCACCGCAGTCCTGACGTCACCGACCGCCTTGACAGTGCGCTTGCCTACCTACGGTCCCGGCGTCTGTACAAGAGAACCGGACGTGACACCCCTCTGTTCAAGCACATGACACAGTTCTTCCTTGTTGGTGACTACCGGTACGACCTCATCGACATGCTTACTGGCATCGCCGATGCTGATCCCGCGCTCATCAACGAGGCTTGGGTGAGTGAGGCAGTGGAGACTGTGAGCAACCTGACCGACGACGGCAGGGTGACGCTGGTCAAGAACTACGGTCGGCATCTGATCGATCCGATCCCCCTTGAGCCGCTCGACGAGCCATCTCGGTTCCTCACGTATCAGTGGCTGAAGGTCTCACGGATGTTGGACGAGGCCAGGCACCGCTAGATTCTGCCCATGGTTCTCCCCCGCTGGCTGGCACGCACAAACCGTCGGTTCACCAATCGACTCCTCGGTCGGATTCCCCAGAGAGTTTCTCCGTTCGTCACTCTCCATCACGTCGGTCGCAACAGTGGGCGGCCCTATGCCGTACCGCTGGCGGGGTTCGCTACGGCCACCGAGATCCTGCTGACACCCACCTACGGGCCCGACGCCGACTGGGTTCAGAACGTCATTGCCGCCGGCGCTTTCAGCGTGCAGCGGCGTGGTGAACTCCTCTCATTCCGCAATGCTCATCTGGTCGGTCGGACGACTGCGTGGCCACACCTGCCAAGGTTTGTTCGCCTCGCGATGCGGGCAATGCGGGTGCACTGGTTTGTTCTCGCCGACCGCGCCTGACTAGGAATCGCTTGCGGCGATTGGCTCCACTGCGATGTCCTGGAGCTCACGTACTGCGCTGCTGAGATGGGCCAGCGCCGACACGTACTCGGCCTTGGTCGGTCTCCCGCCCAGCAGATCCATCGCCACGTCCTCCGACGCTGTCTCCAGCCTGTAGAGAGCATCCCGTAGATGCTCCCAAGTGCGCCGTGAGATCAACACCTCGCCGGGAGCGATGCCCCGCTCCCCTGCCAGTCGTCTCGCCTCATAGGCTCGCTGCCGGTGACTCCGTCGGCAATAGAGGGGCGGACGCCCCGGTCCACGTGGCGCCGTGAACTCTCCCCCACACCACTCGCACCTGGTCAGTCTGGTCGATATTGTCACTGTGACAATATGTTACGACACGTTGCCGACTGTTACGTAGATTTCCCAGTAGATCGGGAACGCCGCAGCTAAGTCCCCAACCATGTTCCGGGTCGACTTAACAACGGCCGCTTGCTTAGCGCCTTCGATCGAGTCGAGTATGTCGCCGATTAGGTTGCCGCCCCCAGCTCCTTAGGGCGCTTCAACCAGATCAGAACCGGGCTGATACGTTGCCCAGGCGAACCAGAAGGTATCGAGGTGATTAACCCGCTCAAGACGACTCCCCGCAAGATCGCCCTCTGTGGCCTCGCCCGCAACATTCCACAGCGAACCTGTCTCGGCGTCACGAAAGCCATCGCCCTCCGCCTCGAAGGTAAGTTGACGACCTTCCATCGTCGACAGGAACACTCCCACCGAACCAACGTCACGGCCGCCTTCGATACCATCAGCCTCGAGTGCCGTGGCCTGGCCAGACTTCCAGAGGAGCACAAGATCGGTATCCGCAAACTGGTAGTTCGTGGCCTTGGCCGCACCATCGCTGATCGCATCGAGGGCGAAGGCTATTGCCTCGTCCCCGATCTCGACTCCGACAATCCGGTCCTTGGATGCCGCGCGGGGGTCGGTGATGCCGGTGAACAAGAACGGTTCAGTTTCTGCGTCGTCATACCCGAAGTACGGGTTACGTCCATATGCTCGGCTGAAGCCGGTAGCTTCTGGATCGAGCACCTTCCCCGTCGGATAGGCATCCGCAAAGTCCTGCCACGACAACAGCGGCGAAGGTATCGCCTCCAGTTGCTCGCCAGCCAACAGGCCGACAACAGCCCGCCCATCGAAGTGGGTCCACATCGTCTCAGTGGCTCTGTCATACATGACAAGGGCCGAGGCAAAAAGACGACCCGATGTCCCGAAGGTCGTCTCCACACCACGAATCTCACGTCGATAAGTGACCGCTGAGTTGCACAGGGGGCAATAGGTAACCGATACCGGTACGCCGCCGACCTCGTCGTTGACGATTTCGTGCCAGATCATGATTTGTACCGGATAGGCCTTCGCCTCACCGTCGATTTCGAGAGCGACCACCGCTTCCGCAGGCTCGAATATCTCTAGTGCATCGGCGACATCGATAAATACAGGTGCGTCCAGCGGTGGAATGCCGTCTGGCGGAGGACCACCGGAGATAATCTCGGCAGGGTCGATGAGTGGCTCCGGAAACTCAGGAGATGAGGATGTGTCGAGAGCTGAAGGCCCTTCTGGGAGAACCCCGATTGCTGGAGCCGCTACGGAACCGGTTGTTGTCTCATCCACACTCTCTCCCGCAGCAGGTGCAGCCGTCGTTGTGTCATCTGCACTGGTCGGTTCGTTGGCTCCACCACACGCCGCGGCCACCAGGGCAAGAACCGCCGCCGTCATCAAGAGTCTTTTCGTCATTGTCTAATCCAGTTGTCGTTGTCACCTGCAACGGAAGCAAGAGAGCCGAAGTTTCCTGATTGTCTGATTTACGACATTGGCGACAGAGACCGACCCTCGCCACGCTTGAGACATGTCATGGACATACTTCTTTCTGATGAGCAACTACGCAGCGGAGTTCTCACCGCCGGCCTACTGGCCGCCGTCTGGGCAATCGCTGCTTTCGCTCAACCAAGCTCCACGTACCATCTGGCCCCAATCCTGATCGCCGGCGCGGTACCCATCCTCAGCCGAAGGCATGGAGCACGATTCAGACGTTTCATGCTGGCTGCTCTTGCCGGAAGCCTTATGGCCTCTACCGCAGCAGTGGCCCTTTCCGCCTTCGACCTCCTGCGGGGTCCCAGCTTGCTGCCATACGGCGGCGCCTTGGCCGAGGCTCTGACCTTCGCCAGTGTCGGTGCCGCCATCGGCGCACTCCTCGCGGTCGTGCTCGCCGCACAACTCTCTCGGAACCGCGGCTGACCCTATTCCGGTCTACCGGCCACCTCGGCAAGAGTTGCGGGCTCGATCACCCGGATAACCCGGTACCCGGTCTCAATGGCCTTGCAGGAACGGAACCCTGCCAATGCCTCGTTGACTGACTGGCGGCTCGCACCGAGAAGATCAGCAAGACTTGACTGGCTGAGGTGCACTTCGCCGTAGTCATCGGCTTCGTCGAGCAATACCTCTGCAACCTGCTCACGGACCGTGCGGTGCATCAGCCGGATGACCCGCTGCTGCGTCGCCTCGAGTTGACTCAGTCCAGCAACCAGCCACCGCATCGCGATAACGGGATGCTCAATTAGCAGCGGCAGTAGCTTGCTCCGCTCCAGGCGAAACGCCCGCACCCGCGAGATAGCCCGCGCCGACGAGACATACGGTTGGCTCTGGAACATTGCGATGTCCCCAATGACAGCCCCCGAACGGACCCGGCCCACCACGCGCCGGCCAGCAACCCTTGTTCTATACAGCTCAACATCACCGCGCTGAATAACGAACGCGGCTGCCGAATCCTCGCCCTCCTTGAAGAGGTGCGTTCCCGGGTACTTGTCGACGTAGCTGCCGGCGTCGGCGAGCGCTTCGAGATCTGCAGGCGTGAGTGGCAAGTAGTCAGTACGCCCAAAGGATCGCGCCAGCCACGCAAAATGCTGGTACTCCGCTGTGTCCATCTGGTCTCCTTGAGTTCGTAATCCGTCCAACCCCGCTCGACTGCTGCCTGTTCCGGAAAAGTGTCGCCAAGGTGACAAACCGAGTTCTCCGCTCAAGATAGGCTTGTTATCGCGGTATGGAACATGAAGGAATCACCGGAGTATTCGAAGGCGGAGGCGTACGGGGGGTCGCAGTGGCGGGTGCCGCTGCCGCAGCGCTCGACGCTGGAATCACCTTCGATCGCACCATCGGTACATCAGCAGGCGCATTGGTCGGCTCGTTGGTGGCGGCTGGATACACCGCCGCAGAACTGTCAAAGACCGTATGCTCTGTCAGGTGGCCGGACCTCCTCGACCCCGTAGGAGGGGCATC
>JASJHC010000055.1:0-2945 GCA_033791245.1 Acidimicrobiia bacterium
CGTTTGTCGGTTCGTCGAGGATCAGCAACTCGGGCTGATGCATGAAGGCCTGGACCAGACCAACCTTTTGGCGGTTGCCGCTGCTGTATGCCCGGATCTTGCGGCTGAGATCTAGTTCGAAACGGGCAGCGAGCGATGCGATTTCCTTGCCAGCGTCGATGCCGCGCAGCGCGGCGAGGTAACCGAGAAGCTCCCCTCCGGTCATTCGCTGGTTCATGGCCAGCTCACCGGGGAGGTATCCGACACGGCGGTGAACCTCGACGCTGTCACGTCGGCTATCCAGCCCGAGGACGGTTGCCGAGCCGCTGGTGGGACGGATGAAATCGAGGACGGTGGATATGGTCGTGCTCTTGCCGGCACCGTTTGGTCCGAGGAATCCGAAGATCTCACCTTGCTGTACCTCGAGGCTTAGGTCCTCGATGCCGCGGACCGAGCCGTAGTACTTGGTTAGGTTCTCGATGATGAGTGGCGATGGCATGAGCCATCCAGGCTAATCAGATCGGGGTTGGCGCAATCCGGGCTGGCCTGGTTGATGATGTGGCCGCATATTCTCGTACAATCGTTCCCGTGAATACTGCATCCGCCACCGCTCCTGCGTCTTCCGCAAACCTCGGCCCTGGCTTTGATTGCCTGGGACTGGCATTTGAATTGCGGTGTCGGGTTGAGGCCGCACCGTCCGATCACTGGGTCATTGAGGAACTCGGCAAGTCTTTTGAACCGGTGCCACGCGACTATGTCCGCCGCTCCGTCACCGCTGCCGTTGGTCGACCGATGCGGCTGGTGATTGAGAACGAGGTTCCCCGCTCCCGCGGTTTGGGCTCCAGCTCAGCGGTGATGGTCGCCTCAGCCGCGGCTGCGATGCGGGCGCTGGGCACTGAACCCGAGTCCCGTTTCCTATATGAGATGGTCACCGACATAGAAGGTCATGGCGATAACGCCGGTGCTGCGGTTTATGGCGGGTTCGTTGCGGTGGCGGGGGAGACCCTGCGTAGCCTTGAGCTCGATCAGCGCTGGCGGTTTGTCTTTGGGATTCCGCACCATCCCCTCAAGACCGAGCAGGCGAGATTGGCTTTGCCCGACGAGATCTTGCGCAGCGCCGCCGCTCGCAACGTGGCACGAGTGGCGTTCCTTATTGAGGGGCTGCGTACTGGGGACAGCGAGGCTCTTGCACAAGCAGCCGGCGACGAGATCCACGAATCCCACCGATCTTCTCTGTCACCGATAACGGGGCAGATGATGGAGGCGGCTCTGGATGCCGGTGCTGTTCATGCTGCGTGGAGCGGGGCTGGGCCGACCGCCATTGCCATCACGTCCGACGTGGACCCGGTGGCTACTGCTCTGAAGCAGGTACTCGGCGATAGCGGTCGGGTCGAGGTTCTCGAAGTCGCTACGAGCGGTTGGCGTTAGCTAGGGAGACTGGCTGCGGCCCTGGCGTTGACTATCAATGCACCAAACAGCGCAAGCGAAGCGGGGTCGTCCTTCACCGCCAGATACTCGGGGTGCCATTGCACCGCGAGGAGGGGCCATCTGTGATCAATTGGATCGAGCACTTCAATAACACCGTCTGGCGTCCACCCTGCGGCGCGTAGCCCCGGGGCAACGTCACGCACCGCTTGGTGATGAATCGAGTTCACGTGTGCTTCTACGCTATTGACCACCTGGGCGACCAGGCTTGCGGAATCCATGGTCACCGTCTGGTGGCTATCGACGACAGTTGGTCCTCTGACTGAGTGGTCGTTGCTCCCGATTTCGGAAGGGATGTCCTCGATCAGCGTTCCGCCAAGTGCGACATTGAGCACTTGGAGCCCACGACATATGGCAAGCACCGGCATGCGGCGATGCTGGGCCTCACGAGCCAAGGCGATCTCGTAGCTGTCGCGAGCTAAGTCGAGTGAATACATCTCCTCGTGTCGTTGTCCGCCGTAGAAGCTTGGGTCAACATCGCCGCCACCCGACAGCACCAGCCCATCGATTCGGTCGAGAACATGCGGTGCTTGGTCCGGATCCACGGGCGCCAGCAGGACAGGAGTGCCGCCCTGGCGGATGACAGCATCGGTATAGACCTCATTGACTACCTGGGCTGGTAGCCGGCCTCCTGGGCTGTCAACGACGCTCTGCTGAGCGGTAATTCCGATGATCGGATTCATGATTATCCGAGTGTAGATGCGCTCCGGCTTGCGGTTTCCGCCAGATTTTGCGAACCTAAGGGTCTTGTGGCCGTCGGACACGTCCCACGGCCGTTTGCTTGCCACTCCATAGTCTGAGGTTTGAATTGGGTTCATTGATCAAGAAGCGCCGCAAGAAGATGTCCAAGCACAAGTATCGCAAGCGGCAAAAAGCCAACAGGCATAAGAAGAAGTAGTTGGGAACCCCCGGTCGACTGACCGGGGGTTTCTTGCTAGGGGAGCAGCGAGAACTCTTCGAGTTCCTTGGCGGAACTCCAGGGCAGGAGGAACATGGCTGATGGATTGATGCGTTTCCTATACCGGCCGGGTTGGAGGCTGCGGTGTGTGGATCCCCCAATCGCCTGGCTTCGCTTGGAACCGGGTGACGTATCGGGACTCGGTATCCGACTCCAACTTACTTGCTACCTCGCTTCGCGGTGGGCTGGAGCAGTCCGGGTCAAGCAGCTGCGCCTGCGGCTTCGAGACGGAGCGGCTGAGATCTTGGTTCCTTGCTCCTCCGTGGTGGACGACGCTGGGGAACCGTTCCCTGGAGAGAGTGGATACCGCGTTGGCAACGCCGCTCCGACCCATGCATTTGCCGACTTCGTCTCCGTCGATCCGGCGGTGATAGCGGTACTAGGTGATCCTGGGCTGCCGGTTCCGGTTGTGATCGAAGCCTTGCTCAACGCCGCTCCGGACTTCCGCAAGATCGCAGACGTGGATATCTCACACGACTCAAGCCTGCAATCGGGAGGCGATTGGAAGAGGGTTGGCACTGGT
>JASJHC010000056.1:0-4216 GCA_033791245.1 Acidimicrobiia bacterium
CAGGGCCGTAGAGGCGTATTGATCCACACATCCACCCCCCTGAACCAGATGCTCGGCGAGTGACATGTCGTAGTCTTCGAGGAAAACGACCCGTCGGCGGAGACCCCCTTGAAAAGCGAAATGGGCCATGGCTTGTATCAGCCTCTTGCCGTCTTCGTCCCGAGGATGGGCCTTTCCGGCAACGACAAGCTGCACGGGCCGGTCAGCTCGTGTGAGGATCCTCCGAAGTCGCTCCTGGTCATGAATGATCAGCGTCGGCCGCTTGTATTCCGCGAACCGCCGGGCAATACCGAGAGTGAGCGCACCAGGATCGAGCACGTTCGCCGCCTCATCTACTGTTTCATCCTCTGCGCCGCGCTGCGCAAGCTGTCTTCCCAACCGTTGTCTGGCATATTCAACCAGATTGCGGCGACCCTCGTTGCGCATGCTCCATAGCTCATTTTCGGAAACGCGGTCAATACTCTCGGCGATGGAATCCAGCGTGCCCAGCCAACGCTCCTTCCCGCATGCCCTGGTCCACAGATCGTCGGCTCGTTCAGAATCCCAGGATGGAACATGAACGCCGTTGGTCACGTGCCCGATAGGTACTTCATCCTCTGGCACATCCGGAAACAGATTGTGAAGGAGCCGACGGCTCACCTCGCCGTGGAGCTTGCTGACCGCATTGATTCTTCCACTTCCTCGCACCGCCAGGTACGCCATGTTGACCGGCTCGTCTGGATCATCGGGGTTGAGCCTGCCAAGGGCTAAGAGTTTCTGCCAGGAGACGCCGCTCGTTTTCATGTAGTTCTTGGCAAACGCTTCGATGATGTGTGGGTCAAATCGATCGAATCCCGCCGCCACTGGTGTATGGGTCGTGAACAGATGACTGGGTCGGGTTGCCTCCAACGCCTGGTCAAAGGAACAGCCGGTCTGCTCCATGTGATGCCGGGCGTGTTCCACAATCAGGAAGGCGCTGTGTCCTTCGTTGAGGTGGCAGATGTCCGGCTTGACGCCCAATGCGGTGAGGGCGCGCCATCCGGCGATACCCAAGACCCCCTCTTGCAGGAGGCGCGTCTCAGGCCCGCCGCCGTAGAGTTCGCCGGTAATGCCTCGGTCGTGAGGACTGTTCATGGGGTCATTGCTATCCAATAAAAAAAGGCTTACTTTCCCGACTTGGGCGAGCCAGACTCGCAGATATAGCGTTCTCCCAGGCAACTCCAAGGAGACGCGGAGCCAGGCGCCACTCGCATCTCGAGCCGGAAGAATAGGAAGGCTGCCCGGATCGTTGTACGGGTACGTTTCAACCTGCCAGCCGTTGCTGTCCAGCGACTGTCTGAAAAACCCCTTCTGATACAGCAGCCCGACGCCAACCAGCGGGACGCCTAGGTCGCTTGCGGTTTTGAGATGGTCGCCGGCAAGAATGCCCAGGCCGCCTGAGTAGATCGGGAGTGCCTCGCTCAAACCGAATTCCATTGAGAAATAGGCGATGCACTGAATGGTCTGATCACCATGGGTCCGGCCATACCAGCCAGGGTCATTCAGGTAGGCCTCGCGTTCCTTGACTTGACGCCGAAATGCCTCGATGAACTCTTGATCCCGAACAAGGGTCTCGAGATGGTGATCCGAAACCGTCTGTATGATAAGCCAAGGGTTGCGTGTCCGCTCCCACACCTCAGGGGCAATCATTCGCCACAGCTCATCTGAAGCATGACTCCACGTCCAGCGAAGATCGAGGGCCAGGTCCATGAGTCCGTCGAGTTCTTCCGGGAGTGTTCTCGGTGAATAATAAGCTATCAAAGCGCGTCCTCCGATTGGGGGTAACAAGTGTAAATGGTTTCTTCTGATTTTACGCCACCCTGGTGGCTTCAGCAGGAAGTTGGTGAGATATGCGGGCTCAGGAGGTAGAGTGAATCTGGCGACGATATCGAGCTTGTACCATCGAAGAAAGTAGGAGGGACACATGGCCGAACCACGTCCTCACCCCATGTCATATCCCGAGCAACTGGCACACATCAAGAGATTCATGGGAAAGCTGGCCAAAGGGCAACCGGCAACGATGCAGGCTTTCTCCGCTTTACACGGCGCGGCTGCAGGCGACGGAGCACTGGATTCCAAGACCAAAGAACTCATCGCGCTGGCCATCGGGGTGGCGGCGCGTTGCGATGGGTGTGTCGCCTACCACACGTTTGACGCCCTTGAAGCCGGTGCAACTGAGGCCGAGATCATGGATGCCCTCGGCGTGGCGGTTCTCATGGGCGGGGGCCCGGCGGTGATGTATGCCACACACGTCGTGGAAGCGATGGAGCAGGTCAAGGCTACCCGACAATAGAAGAGCCCCTCCTCAGCACCGCTGGTATTCCGGTCTACGGTATCCACAGGCACTTGGCTCCTGGATTTCAGAACCTGTGGACGTCTCGAGCGAGGTGGGCGGCAGTGTGGCCCTTTCAGAGCGAGCGCTACTACCGGACGCCGGCTTCAACGCCTTGTTGGGCGTCAAGCTCGATTTGCAATCAGCTGAAATCGTCGAGTTCCAGGCCCGGAACCGGGCTTGCATCGAGGGAGGCTCGAAAAGCCTCCCAGTCGATCTCCACCCCAGCCCCGGGGATCATCTCAAGCAAGCGCTCGCTCGCCGGTTCGTGGTCGCCGAAGAGATCGCCGAATCGTGATCCCATGCCTTCGTCGATTGACTGCTGCACGAGCTCGGCAGTCTTGAGCTGATCGGCGATGCGACGGAGTCGCCTGTCGATGATCATCCCCCCATTTTGGTCACATTGACTGTCAGAGGAATACTGCTGCCCTTCCTGAGCCGCCATCACCTCGGATCGACCCCGCTCTCCCAAGAGTGAGGCGTCACTTCTTCCGGTTCAACTGACCTGCCACCGCTTCAGTGGCTCTCTTCACCGCCTCTGGATCTCCGAGATAGAAACTCCGGATCGTCGTCAGGTCGTCGTCCAGCTCGTAGACGAGAGGGATGCCGGTGGGGATGTCGATCCCCGTGATCTCTTCATCCGAGACCTGGTCGAGGACCTTCACCAAGGCACGAATGCTGTTGCCGTGTGCAGAGATCACGACGCGCCGGCCGGCCCGTACGCTCGGTGCAATTGTCTCGTGCCAGTAGGGAAGAAACCGCTCCACCGTATCCTTGAGGCACTCCGTCAAGGGGAGCTCATCGGATGAGAGACTCGCGTAGCGAGGATCTTTACCGGGATAGCGTTCGTCGTCGGGAGCGATGGCTGGCGGGCGCACATTGAAGCTTCGGCGCCACACATGGGTTTGCTCGATTCCGTGTTTTTCTGCGGTCTCCGCCTTTTCGAGACCCTGAAGCGCTCCGTAGTGGCGCTCATTGATCCGCCAGCTGCGGTGCACCGGAATCCACATGAGATCCATCTCTTCCAAGGCAAGCCACAACGTTTTGATGGCCCGCTTGAGCAGAGATGTGTATGCGATGTCGAAAACGTAACCTTCATCCCGCAAGACCCGTCCGGCCTCGATCGCCTGCCGGGCTCCCTGCTCCGTCAACCCGACATCCGTCCATCCGGTGAATCGATTTTCCAGATTCCAGGTGCTCTGACCGTGTCGGATGAGTACCAGTTCTTTCATCGTGAGTGACGCAACACATTCTTCATCGAGATGCGGCCTCCTCAAGGCGGACGACGACGCTGGCCGAAGGCGGCAGCGTCAGCAGGAGTCCGCCCTCGAAACTCGCCGTCGTGCCATCGGCGCTGGTGAACAGGATTTCACCGCCGGTTGCAGCAACCTGCAACGGTCCGGCTGTGACGGGTTCTTCGACGAGGTTGTGCGCCACCAACACGCGCTGCCCCTTGACCGTCCGTAGGAATGCGAGCATCCCCCGCGGCGCGGCATCATTGGACAAAAACTCGATTTCGCCGTGGCGCAGGGCCTGGGTTTGCTTGCGAAGATGGGTGAGCCTCCGGTAGAGGGACAGCAGCGAGCTTGGATCGGCCGTCTGGTCCACGACATTGGTTGTCCTGAAGTCAAGGTTCGGCGTCTTCCACGGCTCGGCGGTGGAGAAGCCGGCATGTTCCTCCGCCGACCACTGCATCGGTGTCCGGATGTCGGGATCCGGTTTGTCACCGACCATCCCGATCTCCTCGCCGTAGTAGAGGAACGGGGTGCCGGGCAGGGTGAGCAGAAGTGATGCCGCCAGCCGCAGCCTCTCCTGATCGCCATCGAGCTGGGTCGCCACCCGCGGCATGTCGTGGTTGGTGAGGAA
>JASJHC010000057.1:0-8727 GCA_033791245.1 Acidimicrobiia bacterium
ATGCAGGAAATGGCTAAAGCATATAAAGGTCCACATAGAATCATTTTGAATCAGAACTCGATTAATATCGGAATCTGTAGCCAGATCAACACAGCAGTACCCCGGTGCTGTTCAACGATCCCGAGCTCACGTCGGCATCGGTCGACATCCTGCGCACCGCATTCGGCGACGAAGTCATCCACGAAGCCGTACCCATCATGGCTGCGGAAGACTTCGCCGAGTACGCACGGGTGGCGCCGAGTTTCTTCTTCATGCTCGGTGTCGGGAACACCGAGAAGGGCTGGACGAGCTATGTCCACACCCCGACCTTCCAGCCCGATGAGGAGGCGCTCAAATTCGGTGTGCGGGCGGCGTCGGCCCTGCTGCTGGGGACGCTTCAGGACAACTGACGACGGCTAACCGTACTTCACCTGAGAAGGGGGAGACATGAGTTCGGAATCTGAACCCCAAGACAAGGCAACGGGTCTTTCATCGGCAAAGCGAGAGGACATCTGGGCGTTGATCATCGCCGGCATCGTGATGCTGCTTTCGATCGCGGCGCCCGAAGCCGTCTACAACCTCTTCAAAAAAGTGCTCTACATCTTTTAGGGGAGGTTCCGATGACCAAGCTTCGATCGTTGGTTGTCCCGGGTTGGACCAAGATCATCCCGGGTCTGGTCTTCTGCATCGTTTTCGCGGTGATCGTGATGAACATCGATCACGTGCTGGGCAAGTACCACAAGGCCGACGTGGCGTCTGCCGCGATTCCCGCCATCGAGGAGAGGCTGGCCGAAGCCACAGCCTTGGGAGATGCCGGCTCCATCGCCTCGGCCGAGAAGCAGCTTGCAAAGCAACAGAAGGCTCTTGACAACGTGGATGGAACGGTTGGCGACGCCTGGCCCGTGGCCACGCTTTTGTACCAGAAGTTCCAGTTCAAGTACGTTGCCATGCTGCTCGTCGTCGGCATCCTCATCCGCAATATCTTCGGACTTCCGGAGATCCTCAAGCCGGGTGTCGCCGCCGCCCGACCACTGATCAAACCGGGGATCATCATCCTTGGGGTCCACTACGTGTGGTCCGATGTGGTGAGGGTCGGAGGAACCGGGATGATCCTGGCGGCCGTTTTCATCTTCGGGACCGCCATTACCGTGATGTGGTTGAGCCGAAAATACGGGGTATCCGATGGCCTCGGCGGCATCATGGGCGCCGGTACGGGCGTTTGCGGGGTCTCGGCCATCATCGCCACCGCGCCGGTGGTCGGCGCGAAGCCCCGCGACATGGCCTATGCCATCGGGACCATTCTGCTCTTTGGCACGGCCATGCTCTTCATCATGCCGTACCTCGGCCACGCGCTCGGGATCTCCGAACCCCAGTTCGGCGCCTGGTCCGCGCTCGCCATCCTCAACACCGCGCAGCTCATCGCGGCCGCCGAGTGGTACGGGGAAGAGGCGCGGAACACGGCCGTTCTGATCAATGCCGCGCGGATCATGCTCATCCCTCTCATCGTCGTCTTCGCCGTCTGGTTCTATGGGATCAAGGGCGAAGGCAAGGGCATCGACTTCTGGGCCACCATACGGGCCAAGTTCCCCATCTTCATCCTCGGCTTTTTCGTGCTCATTATTCTCAACAGTGCGGGCATCGCCTTCCTCGGTGGCCCCAAGTCCGCGGGCACGCCCTTCTGGGCCATGGACGCGGTGTACAAGTGGTTCTTCGCTATCGGTTTCGCCGGGATCGGCCTGTCTATTTCCATCGAAGACATGAAGAAGGCGGGTGGCACGGCGTTCGCCATCGGGTCCGGAGCGGCGACAGCCAAGATGGTCATCGGGCTCATCGTCGTGCTGCTGCTCGGCACAGAGCTGTTGCGAGTCGGAGGTGGCTAGGAGGCTGCAGGCTCCTGGAGTTCCGGGTCGCATCTTGTTGGCTGTGGACGGGGAGCCCCACACCGACGAGGCGGTGTGCTGGGCATTGGACCTGGCGCTGGGCTTGGGCGCGACGCTCAACCCAGTCCACATCCGCGATCCGTATCTGAAGCAGTTCTCCAACGAGATCTACGCGCAGGGCAGGGAGGAGTATCTCGAGTATGTTCAACGGTGCCTTGAGGAGAAGGCGCAGGTGGCGCGGGAGTCGTTCGAGTCAACCGTCAAAGAGTACGTTGAGGGGCGGAGGGATACGAAGGAGCCGGACTGGACATTCGATGTGCTCGACGGAGACCCTGCGGAACAGCTGACGGAGCTCATCAAGCGTGGGGAACACTCCATGCTGGTGCTTGGAAGGCGCCGCCGCACGAGGTTTGCGGCCTTGAAGTCCCGCGACCTCGCCGAGAAGCTCTCGTCCGCCCGGTACTCGGTGCCCATACTCGTCGTTCCCGAACCGGCTCGGGATGAGACGCCCGCCAACGGCTGAGGAGGAGAGTCAGTTCGGCGACGGCCCCGCAAGCAGCGCTGAAACCCCCTCGAGGTCAATGTATGTCAGGGCGAGCAGTTACCTAACTGCCATCCAAACCGATAAGACCAAAGGCCACCTCACCTACGCCGACTACTCCTGAGTAGGGCACACCAGACATGAGGATTCCCTTGACGGCGGGTTGCGGCCCCTCCTATCCCTCAAATCCTCAGGGTTGGCCTGTCGAGCAGCTTTTGCCTCGAAATCGAGGCGCAGGCCCGTGATACGCTCGATGTGTGCGAAAGGACCTTCCTATCCCTAAGATCTGGGCGTCCGCCTCCTCCTGCCGGCGCCTCCCTTCGAAGAGCCCCCGAACAACCTGAATCTGCAATATTGCTTGTCGCACCCAAGAGAGTTGTCGATGAACCCAGACCTTTCAGCTCAGCAACCGGTCGATGACGCAGCAGTCGCCCGTTACTTCAGTGGGATGAAGGGGGCTACAGCTGCATCCGTAAGCATGATGGCCCATGAGCACAATTTGCCCCCAAGTGCAGCTCAGTTCCGCATGCGCAAAGAGAAAGAGACGATCGCCGATTGGCTCGACGCGGTGCCTCAATCTCGAGGAGTCCTTGATATCGGTTGTGGTGCGGGCGCGTGGACCGAGACCTTCGCGAACCGATACAGCGCTGTGCTGGCCATTGACCAGAGTCCTTTCATGGTCATGGCTGCCAGAGAGCGCGTCGCCACCTTGCCCAACGTCACTATCATAGAGGGCGACGTGCGGAGCGACCTCCCGGAGGGTCCCTTTGGGCTGATCTTCCTGGGAGGTATGTGTATGTATCTGAATGATGCTGATGTCGTCGCATTGCTTCGCTCCTTGAGATCTAGGCTAGGCGAAGGAGGATGCATCATTCTCCGGGAGTCAACCGTTCCGGAGGGACGGTTGACGACCTGTGGCGAGTATCAGGCCCTCTATCGAAGTGTGGCTCTGTATCGAAGTCTATTCGCTGACGCCGGCGGTTTTGCCGTGGAGGTGCGCCGCAACTACGGCTACACCGCCATGGTCACAGGAGAGGAACTGGTCACTCTACGCCGCAAGTGGTTACCCTTCCTGCCACAGGACTCCCACCTTCTCGGTACCCTGACTTGGTGGCTCCTCCGCTGCACGGGGCCCTTCAGCCTGTGGGCTCTGCCCCGTCTGCTCTCGCGCCTCAACCTCCTGTGGCCCAGCCTGCAGAACCACTTCTTCAGGCTCCGGCTGGTTGCCTAGATCGCGGTCCCCCCGAACTCCTTCCATCCTTCGATCGCCAGCTGACGAGCCACAGCGCACTCCCCGACCTTCGGACTCTCAGGACCCGTCTCGGGTGCTCACATTGGGCCGCCAGTATCAGCGCTCTCCCCACAGGATTCTCAGCGCTACTGGGTCCATAGCTGCCAGCCATACGCAACCGAGAGCCCCACCACGTACACTGTTATAACGTAATACCATCTTCCTACCATCTTCCGCATTCGGAACGGTGCGACGTGCAAAAAACCCAGCAGCACAATCGTCCCGTAAAGCACCGCCGCAAAGACCTCGGGCCCTACGACTCCCTCCAACAGAAACAGAAGGGCGACCAGCAGGGGGGTTATGTCCAATGACAGCCCTGCTATGCAACCGTCGCTGTCAACGCCAAACATGTCGAAATAGGCGAGGCGGACAGCCCCGGCCATCACAATCCAACACGCCCCCGGCAAGTACCATCCGCCGAAGTCGCCATAGCTCAGCAGGACAACCGCGGGAAAGACCCCCATGCTGACAATGTCCGCCAGCGAATCCAGCTTTCCTCCGAACAGCTTCATGGCCTCACTTCGCCCCGACAGCCGCCTGGCAACCGGGCCATCGTACCAGTCGAACAACACGGCCCACAGGATGGCAATCATGGCTGCCGGGAAGTTCTTGAGAACCGCGAAGTAGATGCCTAGAAGCCCGCAGCACAGGCCGATCAGTGTGATTACATTGGGGAGGTCCCATACAAAACACAGAATCGCAGGTTGACCAGCAGCCGGCGTGTCCGGCCCAGGAGCCCGCGCCCCAACAGGAGCATTGACGTTTACCGCACTCTCCATGTCGTTCATTCTCCGCCGGCCACCTCGTGACACGCGATACAATCTCGCAAGGCCTCGACCAGGGCTCGGTTCTCCCGCGCGGTCCGGCTGGCGATTCGCAGATACCGTTCTGCTTCTGGCAGTGTTTTCTGTGCACAGTGCTTGATGTAGATACCGTGTCGGGTGAACAGCTGTCGGGTCAACTCAGGGCCGGAAGGTGCCCCCGGGGGTAGACGGCAGAACACAAAGTTGGCCTGTGGCTCGTAGACCACCAATCCCGGGATCGTGCGCAAGCCATCGTAAAGGCAACGACGATCGGCGCGTACTCGATCGCAACTGCTGGCAAACTCACGACGATACCGTGGCAGGAATCCTAGGAAGGTCTCAGCGATGCCATTGATGTTCCAAATGCTGAGCTCGCTTCGCACCGCCTTGGCAAAGTCGTCATCGGCAGTCAGCATGTAGCCGAGCCGCAATCCGCAGATGCCATAGGCCTTGCTGAGACTCTTCAAGATGGCCACGTTCCGGTGGCGATCGATGTCGTTCGCCAGCGTGGATCGGTCTGGATCGTCAGCAAAATCCATGAAGGATTCGTCGATGACTAGCATGCAGTCATGGCTTGCCAACTTCTTTGCTAGGCGTAGTAAGGCCGACTTCGGAACGAGCAGAGAGGTCGGGTTGTTCGGTGTTACCACGACAGCGACGTCCGCTTCGCATCGCCGAGCCTCTGCGGCGAACCCGTCCACGTCAAGCTCGAACGACGGTGTGTCAAGGGCATACTCGATGACATGTCCTTCAGGGGCGGCGTTTGCATACTCATCGAACGATGGGACAGGAACAATGAGCCGCCGGCTCAGCCGACCCGATAGGATCTTGATCAGTTCAGCAGCACCGTTGCCTACGACAATCCGCTCCGCGGGTTGGTTGATTATCCGGCCTGTGAGAGTAGCCAACATGTCCTGACCCGACGGGTAGTTGAGCACCAGATCGCGTAGGTGCTGTCGTATATGGGCGAAAAAGCTCTCCGGCGGGAAGTACAAATTGTAGAGGTACGCATGATCGACTAGGTCAAAGTGCCAGTAGCCGCCGTGTTGGCGGGAGACTATGTCATATCGCTGGTCCGGGGTGGCAAACAAGTACTCGGCCGCAGTCCGGTCATTCTCATCATCGATCTCAAACCACTTTAGGTCGTCGCAGCGGACTGCCCGCAACGTATGGGTTTGCATATAGGTCATCGCATGAAGTATCACTTCGTAGAACTGGTTGACATCGCCGGAGGCGGTGAAGGCATCCAGATGCGGTACGAAGTAGCTTGACAGGAAGTCGCCCCGAAGAAGGTAAACATTGATGGTTTTCAGAACCTCGGAGTAGTCGAAGTTGGGTCCTTGGTGACGTGAGTCCAGTAGGGCCTGAATGCCGTCCTTGTCGTCAACGATTGCCACTGTGCCTAACATCGAAGACTGGTGCGAAGCGACCGCTGCGAGATTCTGGGTGTCGAAGGAGAGCATGCGATCGAGGAGTTGCCGCTCGAAGAAGACGTCCGCCTCAAGCAAGAGCAGGTCCTCGACCAGATGCTCCCTCGCGAGCCAGAGCGAGTAGATGTTGTTGGTCGAGGCAAACCGCTCGGACTCGATGTAGGTGATCGTCATTCGGCCGAAGGTAGCTCCGATGAGTTTGTAGATCTTCTCCTTTTGATGACCGACGACAATGACGGCTTCGAGTATTCCTGCATCAGAGAGGTGCGTGAGCGCGTTGACAAGGATGGGGACCCCATTCACCGGGGCGAGGCATTTCGGGAGGTCATCGGTGAAGGGCCTGAGACGGGTACCGGCGCCAGCGGCGAGGATTATGGCTTTCTGAACTGCTACGCCGCTGGGCTTCTTTGGGGCCGTCGCATTTCCTTCCTCGGGATCGGTCGGATGGATGTCTCTCATCGGTCTCTGCCCAAGTAGGCCTGAAGGCCTCCGAGAGTGGAGGCCGTCTTGCATAGCTCGGCGTCGTGAACAGAGGTCGGCACGAGATCAGATCCACCCATAGTCGTTTTCTTTCGCATGCGTCGAGTCTACACCCGCCCCAAGATCGAGGCGTCGCTCCTGTATCGGCCCGCGAAATCCTGGGCGTTCCCGGCCGTTTCGTCTCGAGCAGCCGTCGCGGAATCCCTCCCTCTTCGACCCCCATGCCCACGGCCACGACCGCTGTCTCCGGCGTGGTGTGAACCGAAAACCCTGTGTGTCTCCACGACAACAGCAGCTCTGTCCGCTCCTCGCTGGACCCTCGTCCTGCAACAGCAGCATGACGTTGTGACGGAACAACAGCTCCGCCGAACGCTCGTCCACGAAAACGTGCCAGGCACTGCTTTGCAGATTTGTAACGGCGACTCGACCCACCCCACGCGTTTTCGCCCTTGCGGCGAGACGTCATCGGTGTTGGCGGAACACGATGGGGTGCCTCGACCCATGAAAACCAGCTCGTTCGCCAAACAACCAGCTCATGCTGCGTACGACCAACCCGTGCGCGCAGTGACCAGGTCGATCTTTAGACAACCCATCACTATCCGCCGGGTCCTCATTCACATCACCCGCAGTGAGCAACGCGTGGCCGACCCGGATGACGTGTAGTTCCTGCTAGCGAACGATGGATTGTCGGCTTTTGGCGAGTCAGCGACGCCAAACCATAATTCCCCGCGAATCGGGACTCCGATTCGCGGGGAATTATTGGTGGAGCCGAACGGGATCGAACCGTCGACCTCCTGAATGCCATTCAGGCGCTCTCCCAACTGAGCTACGGCCCCACGAGGGAGCGTAGTTGTAGCAAATGGCCGGGTGTGTGTCAATGTTCACCGGGTCGGTATTCGGTGATTGTTTTTGCGTCATCGGCTCAGGGTTTTGAGAATAGCGAATATGGTTTTGCCGATGAGCGGACGCATGGGGGATGGATGTTAAGATAGCCGCTGCGGGGAAGCGCGTGGAGTCTGGTGGCTTCCGCGGACTTCAAATCCGTTGGGCCGGCTCTTGTCGGGTCGGTCGGAGGGTTCGATTCCCTTGCGCTTCCGCCATTATTTTCGAGTTCTGTTTCCTTGGGAGGTAGTCGGGGTCGATGGTGAGCGAAGAGTTCGTATTCAGGGGAGATCTGGAGGGTGATTCGCTGCCGGAGATTCTGGCCACGATTCACCGTCACAGCGTTCCCGGGGTTTTGGAATGTACGCGCGATGATGTGACGAAGAGTGTCTACTTTGCCACCGGCGACATCATCTTCGCTACCTCTACGGATCGCGAGGAAAGCCTCGGCGAATCACTCCTCAGAGAAGGCCTCATCACCGAGGACCAGCTTCGCCTGTCATCGGACGAACTCAAGCGAACTCCCGGAAGACGCCACGGTACGGTGCTTGTTCAGATGGGTTTTCTCGAACCGCACGAACTCGGGTCGGCCGTGAGGAAGCAGGTTCAGTCGATTGTCTGGAGCCTCTTTGCATGGACATCGGGCTCGGTGACCTTTCGGGTCGGGACCTTCCGCGACGATGAGGTCTACAAGATCAAGATTCCCACCGCCAAGGCGATCTTGGAAGGCTGCCGTTTCCTTGCCGATCCCAAGGACGTGACGGCGAGACTTGGCGGCCGTGGCGCCATTCTCCGGCCGGTGAAACGACCGGCGCACCTCGAGGGACTCCAACTCGAGGATGAGGAGCAACGCCTCCTCGAACTCACGGATGGCTCACGAACCCTGTATGAGCTGTGCGAGGCCGGGCCGCTGAACCCGGGAATCAACGCTCGGATTCTCTACGCCATGCTGGCCATCGAGCTCATCGGTCGAGAGCACACGTCGAAGGCCGTCCGTATTCAGGTCAGGGACCGCTGAGCGGACGGCTCAGTCCCCTGAGGGAAATTCCGGGACGCGTTCGAAGACGAGCTTTGCTCCCTCGGTCACGTTGTGAAGGGTCGCCCCTCCAGCTGGGAGTTCGAGGACCGCCTTGGCCGCCTGTTTGGGCGAGAACCGCGGACACGGCTCACCGGGACAGGGTTGCGCATCGGTCACGACATCGACGACGGTTCCTTCCGAATCCAGATAGACGAGATCGAGGGCCACGAGGGTGTTCATCATCCAGATGCTCGGCAGGCGCTCCTCGGCGAAGATCAACAACATGCCCCGGTCCTGGGGAAGGTTGGGGCGGAACATCAGACCCTGCGCGAGTTCTTCCGGGGTGATGGCGAGTTCGAGGGTGACCTCGAAACCATCCGGGAGTACTACATGTGACATTTCAATCGGGGGCGCCTCGGTCAC
>JASJHC010000058.1:0-3711 GCA_033791245.1 Acidimicrobiia bacterium
GACACCATCGGCAATGCACGCCCGACCGCCGTCAATCTCTTGTGGGCCGTGCAGCGGGTCCGCGACGTCGCCGTCGCAGGTGGCGATGTTGCCACCATCCGCGGCCTTGCGTTGCAGGAAGCGCACCAGATCATTGACGAGGACCGTGACGCCTGCACGCAGATGGGCTTGCACGGGATGAAAGAACTTACCGGCATCAACAAGATATTGACTCACTGCAATACGGGCCGACTGGCGACAGCCGGATGGGGAACCGCTCTTGGAGTTATCTACGCGAAAGCGGCGGCAGGAGAGCCCGTCAAGGTGTTTGCTTCGGAGACTCGTCCGTTGTTGCAGGGTGCCCGCTTGACCACATGGGAACTCAACGATGCCGGCATCGATGTCACGTTGATGCCGGACAGTTCGAGTGCTACTGCCATGACCCAGGGGAAGGTGGAAGCTGTAATCGTTGGTGCCGATCGAATCGCCGCCAACGGTGACACCGCCAACAAGATCGGCACGTTTACCCATGCGGTCAACGCTCGCTATGCGGGTATCCCCTTCTATGTGGCAGCGCCGCTATCGACCTTCGACGTATCCATTGCGACCGGCGCAGAGATCGAGATTGAACTACGGCCCGCTCACGAGATGACCAGGTGGCGGTCCGAGCCGACCGCTCCTGAAGATATTCCCGTTTGGAATCCGGCTTTCGATGTGACTCCGGCTGAGCTGATCACAGCAATCATTACCGAAGTCGGTGTACTCAAGCCTCCATACGAGCAGTCAATACGAACCGCATTCGAATCTGGAGGTGCAAAGTGAACGATTGGCAACAAGAGACCCAAGCTGTTGCGGACGGGATCCGTCGGCGGGTTCTCGAGCACGTGCTCGATAACAACGGCGGCTATATGAGCCAAGCGTGCTCCTCGGCTGAGATGTTTGCCATGTTGTACTCGCGGGTAATGAAACTGGGAAAAAGCACGGCTCCTCTTGAGCCGCGTCGGTTCGTTGGCGTCCCCGGCCCTGGCGTCCCATTCTTCACGGGCGCTGACTACAACGGCCCACAGGGTCCGGAGCTCGATCGGTTCATCTTCTCCCCAGCTCACTACGCCCTCGTGCTGTATGCGGCTCTGATCGAGGTTGGACGGCTCGCCGAGACCGGGCTCAATCACTTCAATGAAGATGGCAGCACCGTCGAGATGATCGGCGCGGAACACTCGCCCGGTGTCGAAACGACTACCGGCTCGCTCGCTCAGGCGCTCAGCCAGGCTGGCGGTATCGCCCTGGCCAGGAAGCTACGCGGCGATACGGGCCAGGTATGGGTAATGATGTCGGATGGTGAGTTCCAGGAAGGTCAGACCTGGGAAGCGGTCGAACAGATCGCTCGCTTCGAGCTGACCAACCTGAGGGTCATCGTTGATGCCAACGGGCAACAATGTGATGGCTGCCTCGATGAAGTCGAAACCGCGGACCCGCTGACAACACGAATCCGAGCGTTTGGTGCCAGTGCCATCGAGTCCAACGGTCATGACCTTGATGGTCTCGACGAAGCGATGACGATGGATACTGGCAAGCCCCATTTCGTCATTGCCAGGACCGATCCAGTCCGCGGCCTGCCCCTGTTCGGCGAGCGAGCTCCCTTGCTGCATTATCTGAGGTTCACTTCTCCGGAGGAACGGGCGCAATACGCGGCGGTTTACAAAGAGATGGTGGGTTGACATGGAAATCGTTAAACGTCCCCACGTCCAGAACTTCATCGATTGGAGCAAGGACAAGCCAGAGGTCGTCGTGCTCACGGCGGACCTCACCAACTCCAGCGAAGTAGGTAACTGGCGGGATACCTATCCCGACCGTTTCTTCCCAATGAAGATGGCCGAACAGAACATGATGGGTTTCGCCTCTGGTCTTGCTCGCGAGGGCTATCAGCCCTGGATCCACACATTCGCGGTGTTCATCTACCGCCGTCCGTACGATCAGCTCGCTATGTCCATTGCATACCCCAAACTGCCGGTGCGTTTTGTAGCGTTTCTGCCGGGCATCACAACCCCAGGTGGGGTAACTCACCAGGCCATTGAGGATGTTGCGATCATGAGAGCGACACCGAACATGGTGATCCTCGAAACGGGTGATGCGACTGAGGTCGAGAGCGTTCTTGACGTCGCTCATTCAATCGACGGCCCTGTCTATATCCGGATGCTGCGCGGTGAGGTGCCACGGCTTTTCCCCAAGGATGAGCCGATGCGGCTCGACAAGGTGCGGGTCCTCAGCGAGGGCGACGACGTCACCGTCTTCACCGCTGGGATCACGACCGAGGAAGCGATCCGGGCGGCGGCTCCTCTGGCTGCGGCCGGGGTTGGCATGACTCACTTGCATGTTTCAACACACAAGCCGTTCAATGACCCGGTGATTCTCGAGTCGATCCGCCGCGCCAAGCACGGTGTGGTGACTCTCGAGAACCACACAGTCATCGGCGGTTTGGGTTCAGCCGTTGCCGAGGTGATGGCAGAGAATGCCGTCGGTAAGCGTCTGGTTCGGCTTGGGCTCCAAGACACCTATGCCCATGGCGCCAGCCGGCAGTACCTCATGAAGGAGTATGGGCTCGATGCTCCAGCTCTCGTCAAGGGTATTGAGGACCTGCTGGGGCGACCGATCGGGATCACCGAATCGGATCTTGAGGCGGTTCGCATCGAACAAGTGCACAGCCTCGCCAAGGCGGAGGGGCTCTAGTGATTGAGCCGACAACGCTGGATCTGTCAGGGGATCGGATTGAGGCGATCTACGAGTTTCACGGCGACGTGACCGAGGCCGAGGCAAGGGCCAATGCACTACGGGTAGAGCAGACCATCGAATTCCCAGCCGATTTGGTGCCAGACGACGACATTCAACGCGAAATCGTTGGGCGCATCGAAGCTGTGGACGTTGTTGACAGCGGTTTGGTTCGAGTAGCTATTACCTATGCAGTAGAGACCACGGGCTACGAACTGCCCCAGTTGATGAATGTGCTGTGGGGCAATAGTGCCCTGCTGCCAGGGATTCGTCTTGTCGATTTCACCCTGCCGGACTCGCTGTTGGAGCATTTCCCTGGCCCACGCTTTGGCATCGCCGGGCTTCGCGAACTGTTTGATGCCCCAACACGTCCCCTCCTCGCCACCGCCCTCAAGCCGATGGGCCTGTCTTCGGAACGCTTGGCCGCCACGGCTTATGACTTGGCCCTTGGCGGCATAGACATGATCAAGGACGATCACAGCCTGGCGAATCAGCCATTTGCTCCTTTTCTGGAGCGTGTCCAGCGTTGTTCCGAGGCAGTGGCCAAAGCCAACGCCCAGACCGGCCTCAACTCGATCTATATGCCGAGCATCATTGCGCCGTACGATCTTCTCGAGGAGCGGATTGCCGCCGCCGTTGCGGCAGGGGCGGGTGGTGTTCTTGTGCTTCCCGGCATAACAAGCTTCGATCAAATGCGGTACCTAGCGTCCAAGGTGAGCATCCCAATCATGGGACATCCGGCCTTCCTCGGGTCGTACTCAGCGTCGCCGACCAACGGCATCGGTCACGGCAAGCTCTACGGCACGCTAATGAGGCTGGCCGGCGCCGACTTGTCGGTGTATCCAAACTACGGCGGACGGTTCAGTTTCAGCCGGGCGGAGTGCCAGGCGGTCGCTACCGGCCTCACCGAGCCGCTCGGGAGCCTCAAGACGGCATTCCCTTCACCCGGCGGAGGAATGACCCTGG
>JASJHC010000059.1:0-4873 GCA_033791245.1 Acidimicrobiia bacterium
ACGTCAGAATTAGAGAAGGGGCGGGACCTGATGGTCCCGCCTCTTTCTTTCATCCGGAAATCGCCGGCGGTACCGCGATCCACTTGGCAACAAAGTCCTCTGGGGAGAGGACCAGCAAGTCCTTGTCCATCTTCGCCCTGGTGATGCCATCGTCGCCAAATGAGACGTCGACAGAACCACGAACCCTCCCGGTCCAGCAATCGACAACCTGGATCTTGCCGCCGCCCGGGGGGACCGGCTCCCCCATCGAGACAAGTGCGATCAACGCCACAAAAGCACGACGAATCCACCGCGATTTTGCGGAAGGATCCACGTAGTTGAGCTGATATGCCGACCCAGCCTTCATGATGCCAACTAGAGCTAGAGGTCGAGTTGGCTGAGGTCTGCGACCTTCTCCTTGACCGCGGCTGCGGCTTCGGTGAGCCCAGCTGCCTCTTCGTCGGTCAGGGCCAATTCCATGATCTGCTTGATGCCACCAGTGCCCACCTCAGCGATAACCCCGAGATAGACATCATCGATGCCGTACTCACCAGTCATCCATGCGCACACCGGTAGCTGCTCGCCGGAATCCTCCACCACAGCCTTAGCCATGTAGGCCGCCGCCGCAGATGGTGCGTAGTAGGCGCTACCGGTCTTGAGCAGCCCAACAATCTCGGCTCCGCCCTTGCGGGTGCGATCGACCAGGTCATCGATCGTTCCTGGATCCAGCACCTCAGTAAGAGGCTTGCCATCGATCCGGCACAACGAAGGCACCGGCACCATGGTCTCGCCGTGGCTTCCGAGAGTGACTGCCTCGATGGTCTGGATATCAGCCCCGGTCTTCTCAGAGATGAAGTGAGCAAACCTGGAACTGTCAAGAATCCCGGCCTGGCCAAATACGCGGCTGCGTGGGAATCCAGATACCTCAGCAGCCAATGTGGTCATCTGGTCGAGAGGGTTGGTGACAACAATGATTACCGCATCGGGCGAGTACCTGACAACTTGCTCGGTGACGCTCGTGACGATCTTGGCGTTGACCTCAAGAAGATCCATCCGAGACATGCCGGGCTTGCGGGGGAGACCCGCAGTGATGATCACCACGTCGCTGCCAGCCGAATCGGCGTAGTCATTGGTTCCAACAACCAAGGTGCGGTGTCCCATGACGGGACGGCTCTGATTCATGTCGAGGGCGAGACCCTGGGGTAGCCCCTCGACGATGTCGGTCATGACGACTACGTCGGCAACATCCCATTCCGCCAGTCGCTGCACAGTGGTCGAGCCGTACTTGCCTGCCCCTACTACGGTCACTTTGCTCATACTCTGAGACTCCTTGTTTATTGGGTAGCCCGACGGCTACATCCGTGCGATGACGGCTGCGCCAAACTCCGATGTCTTTACCTCGGTGGCGCCGTCCATAAGCCGGGCAAAGTCATAGGTCACGATCTTGTCGCCGATTGCCGCTTCGAGACCCTTCACGATTAGATCGGCAGCCTCGTTCCAGCCGAGGTAGCGGAACATGATCTCACCGGACAAAATAACCGACCCGGGGTTCACTTTGTCCATCCCGGTGTACTTGGGTGCGGTCCCGTGTGTTGCCTCAAAGATGGCGTGGCCGGTGACATAGTTGATGTTGCCACCTGGCGCGATCCCGATGCCTCCAACCTGCGCCGCCAGAGCATCAGACATGTAGTCGCCATTCAGGTTCATGGTGGCGACGACTTCGTACTCGGCCGGACGGGTCAAAATCTGCTGCAAGAAAGCATCAGCAATGACATCCTGGACCAAGAGCTTGTCGCCGGGGTCGCCTCCGCAGTCCTCCCACGAAACGGCCACATCTGCGAACTCGTCACGAACAACTTCATAGCCCCAGTTACGGAAGGCACCCTCGGTGAACTTCATGATGTTGCCTTTGTGCACCAAGGTCACCGATTTGCGGTTGTGTTCCAGGGCATACTCGATAGCCGCCCGAACTAGTCGCTTCGAGCCTGACTCCGAGATTGGCTTGATGCCAAGACCACTGTCAGGTTTGATCTCCCAGCCATACGTCTCGTCGAGGAAATCGAGCAGCTGTTGGACACCTTCGGTACCGGCCTCGAGTTCCTTGCCGGCGTACACGTCTTCGGTGTTCTCTCTGAAGATCACCATGTCAACGAGCTCGGGCTGCTTGACCGGCGAGGGAACGCCGTTGTACCAGCGGACCGGACGTAGGCAAACATACAGGTCAAGGATCTGGCGCAGCGCAACGTTGAGGCTGCGGATACCGCCGCCGACCGGTGTAGTTAGCGGCCCCTTGATCCCAACGAGATGGCTACGAAACATCTCAACTGTCTCGTCAGGTAGCCATTGTCCGGTCTGCTCAAATGCTTTCTGCCCGGCCAGGACCTCGGTCCAAGCGACCTTGCGCGATCCGCCGTAGGCCTTGTCTACCGCGGCATCGAAGACTGCTTGCGCTGCTGCCCAGATATCAGGACCAATCCCGTCGCCTTCGATGAACGGGATAATCGGCTCGTCTGGTACCTGCAGCCCGTGTAGGCCCATTGTTATCGGTGCGGCCATCGGCCATTTCCTCCAGGATCTCGGTTCGCTAGGTAGCTGTTGAACAATGCGAGTTTCTGCTCGTCGCCTGCCCTGTCGCCATGGTGGAGAATCCAAAGGATTCTCCCAAGCAACCGAGCCCGCGAGCTCGCCGACGAGCCTGCACCGCATTTGTCCAACACCCACCCAGGAGCGTAGTCCCTCGTTCCTGCGTACATCCAGCCGGGATGCCGGCGCCATCTACGCAGGAACGGTGTTTACAACACAGAGTGTTCGGCTGCGGTGACAGTGTTAGCGAGCAATGAGGCAACGGTCATAATCCCGACACCGCCGGGGACCGGTGTGATGGCACCGGCAACCTTCACCGCGGACTCAAAGTCGACGTCACCGACCAACCCATCGTCGGTCCGGTTGATGCCAACGTCAATGACAACGGCACCCTTCTTTATCTGCGAGCCATCGATGAAACGCGGACGGCCAATAGCCGCAACCAGGATGTCGGCCTTCTTGGTGAGTTCGGCCAGGTCCTTTGTTCTCGAGTGTGCCTGGACCACGGTGGCATCGACACCTTTGGCTCCCAGCAGCAAAGCCATCGGTTTACCGACGAGGAACGACCTCCCGACGATCACTGCAAGCTTGCCGCTGGTCTCGACCTCGTAGTGCTTCAGTATTCGCATGATCCCGCTAGGCGTTGCCGGGCGTAGGTAGCCACGCTCCAGAACGAGCAGACCAAGGCTGTATGGGTGTAGACCATCGGCATCTTTGAGCGGATCGATGGTCTCGACCGCACTGTTGCCGTCAAGACCAGAAGGCAAAGGCAACTGCACAATCATGCCGTCAACCAGTGGATCGGCGTTGAGCTTGCGGATCTGATCCTCAACCTGCTGCTGGGTGGCATCTCCAGGTAGGTTGTGATCGAAAGACAACATGCCCGCCTTCTCGGCGGCACGGTGCTTGCTGCGCACATAAACCTGCGAGGCTGGGTCGCCTCCCACCAGAACCGTTGCCAAGCCGACCGACTTGCCTCGCTCCTTGAGAACGGCGACGCGGTCAGCTACCTCTTGGCGAACGACTGCGCCAACCTCTTTACCGGAAAGGATTGTTGCGCTCAATGTCTGAAGTGCCTCCGACTAGTGAAAACGATTGCCATGTGATGCTCATCAGCGGCCTTGACCACTTCTTCATCACGCATCGAGCCGCCCGGCTCGACGACAGCGACCACACCAGCTGCACCAAGTTGATCCACACCATCACGGAACGGGAAGAAGCCGTCGGAGGCGACGACAGCGCCGTAGGCCCGATCCCCCGCCTGATCGAGAGCACGGCGGGCTGCACCCACCCGAGATTGATCGCCGGCACCGATCCCGACAGCGGCACGATCGCGCACCACAACAATCGCATTTGACTTGGCGTGGGCGGCAACAGTCCACGCGAATCGCAGTTCGATCAGGAGATCAGCGCTGAGCGGACGGCCACCCACCGACTCCCAGTTATGCGGCATCTTGCCTGGAAGCGGCAGATCAAGCTGATCTCGACGTTGGGCGACAAAACCGTTCTCCAAACGGCGAAGATCAAGATCATCGCTCCGTGGCGCCGCAGCCACCAGGACTCGGAGGTTCTTCTTTCTCGCCAGGATCTCGGTTGCCCCTTCCGAGACGGATGGAGCGATGACCACCTCGACATAGTTCTCGACAATGAGCCGGGCCGCTGGTTCATCGATCCTGCCGTTAACCGCGATGACTCCCCCAAAGGCAGATAGCGGGTCACATTCCCACGCCGTGATGAAGGCTTCCTGGATCGTGTCACGGCTGGCGACGCCGCACGGGTTGGCATGTTTGACGATCACCGCCGACGGCTCGGCAAATTCATTAGCTAGGCGCCAAGCAGCCTCGGTGTCGAGGTAGTTGTTGAATGACATCTCTTTGCCCTGCAACTGCCGCATTGACCGCCACCAACTCGACGAGCCGCCTTGGCTGTACAGCGCAGCACTCTGGTGGGGGTTCTCGCCGTAGCGAAGTTCCGCAACTCGGTCGAAAGCGAGAACCATGCGCTCGGGCACATCACCGGCTGTCCCCTCCAACCACTCGACAATCGCAGCATCGTATCGAGCAGTGCTGTAGAAAGCAGTCCGGGCCAGATCGCGACGGAAATCGTCGCGCAGGCCACCATCGCTGATCTCGGCAGCCACAGCTCCATACTGCTCAGGCGAGGTGACGATACCGACCCACTTATGATTCTTGGCAGCCGCTCGCACCATCGTGGGTCCGCCGATGTCAATGAGCTCGATCACTTCGTTGTCGGTGATCCCACCTCTGGCAAGACCAGCCTCGAACGGATACAGGTTCACCACCACCAGCCC
>JASJHC010000060.1:0-4419 GCA_033791245.1 Acidimicrobiia bacterium
CTGTGCACACCAGTAACTGGTGCGTACGGTCATTCAATGGGGTCCAACTACAACATGGCTCTCCGGCCGCCGGTGGTGTTTGTCCGCGATGGCGAAACGCGCCTTGTGGTCCGTCGAGAAACCTACGACGACCTCACAAAACGAGATGTTCCGTCGTCATTCCATGATGGGGGCAACCCTCAGAGTGGCGTATCGGAATGACGAGTAATCGCGGAGCGCCTCTCACGGTCAACCGGCTGGTAGCCGGCCTTACGGCAGATCGCTCGCCTATTGCGCTGTACGCCGTTGCGGCGGCGATAGGCTCCATCCTCGCCCTTTACCTGCTCGGATGGGATGGAATCCAAGGTACTTCGGACTTCTGGGCAGAGAGTCATGATGACACGACCCATCCGATCGTGGGGCTCCGCTATTACATGAACGAGGGCTGGACTTGGCCACCGCTGAGCATCGAAGGCTTCGGATATCCCAGTGGAACCAGTGTGATCTTCAGCGACAGCATCCCAGTGCTGGCTGTGGGAGCCAAGCTGTTCAGTGGGCTGCTGCCAGTTGGGTTCCACTATTTTGGGTACTGGATTGCATTGTGTTTTGTGCTGCAGGCGGTGTCAGCGGTTGCGCTGCTAGTCACATTAGGCTGGCGAAGCCATGCCGTCGCAGTCGTTGGATCGGGCCTAGCTCTTTTGCAGACTGCCCTTATTAGTCGGTACGGCCATCCCTCGCTGATGGGTCAATTTCTGATCATTCTGACGCTTGTGGTAGGTGTTCGCGCGATCAAGAGCGGTGAACCGGCAAAGCGGATGTGGCTGCTCTGGGGTCTCCCGGCGGTTGCTTTCTTCGTCCATCTGTATCTGTTCATCATGGTTCTGGTACTCGCTGGATCGTTTGTAGCTGAGTTAACCGTCCGTGGGCGGATTGACCGTCGTCGTGCGTTCGGGTGGTACCTCGCAAGCTTGATTGGAACCGTTGTCGCGGTTGTGGTTGCCGACGTGGGATCAAGCGTTCGCGAAGTGGGCGGGTTCGGATTGTTGTCGATGAACCTACTCTCACCAATAACTCGAGGTGTGGACGCAACCGGGGGTCAGTATGAGGGTTTTATCTATCTGGGTCTAGGTATGCTCATGCTGACAGTCCTAGCTATCGCTGAATCCCGAGTAGCTGCGCTGGCTCTGATTCGAAAGCACTGGATACCTGCACTTGCGACTGCCGCGATGGCTCTGTACGCGCTGTCGACCACTGTTTATATGGGGCACCATCTGCTGCTGGCCGTTCCCTCTGTTCCCCCGATTGACTGGATAGGCAATCGCTTCCGATCCACAGGTAGGTTCGCCTGGCCCGCTGTCTACATGCTGATACCGGCTGCAATCATCCTCACCGGCCGCCGTTTCAAGACAAACGTGACTATATCCATTCTTGTTTTGGCGCTTGCTGTCCAGGCCGTGGATATGTGGCCAGACGTAGAGAACACCCGGGATCGGTTGCATGCAGCGGATGGGCAAGTTCTAGCTGCGGACGCGTGGGCGGAGCTGGTTGGTGGTTACACGCTCGTGTCAGCTACCCCGCACCAGTGCTTACCTCGTTCAGAGCCTGCTGAGTGGGCCAGCCTTGAACTGCAGCGCATCACTGCCCAATTGAACGTCCCCATAACGACGGCTGCAGTGGCCCGTCGGGCGTTCGACTGCGGGGATCCACTCTCTGGGCCCCTGGTACCAGGAGAGCTCCGCGTTTTCTGGCATGTTGGCGAAGAGCCAATCCCCTCAACCAGCGGCGGTGGAGTGTGCGTCGAATTCGAACTGGGAGCCTTGTGCACTCTCGACGCTTCCAACTTGGCGGGGGTCTCTGGAATGCCGACTTTGCTTGCTGGTCCGGGTGCCGGAACCCTCGGCGACCTGATCAATCGAGATGTGATCGCAGACTGAGCTATCGTCGCGGCCATGAACACCATAGGAATTGGGCTGCTAGGTGCTGGCACGGTTGGCGGAACGCTGATCAAGCGTCTCACCACCGAGCATGCCGCTATCGCCGCAAAGACAGGACTCGATCTACAGGTGCGCCGCGTTGCGGTGCGCGACCCAGGAAAGTCACGGGGCCTGGACATACCAGAAGGCATGTTTACGACAGATGCCCATTCGGTCATTGACGATCCGGAAGTTGATCTTCTGGTGGAGGTCATGGGTGGCCAAGACCCTGCCGGAGACCTCGTGCTGCGCGCACTTGAGGCCGGCAAGCCTGTGGTCACTGCCAACAAGGAGCTCATTGCTGCTCGCGGCTACGACCTCATCGCTGCCGCCGAGAAATCTGGTGTTGCTCTGTTGTTCGAAGCAGCAGTCGGCGGAGGCATTCCGATTATTCGGCCCTTGTCGGAGACGCTCGCCGGCGAGCGTCTCACCCGGGTGATGGGGATTGTCAACGGGACAACCAACTTCATCCTCACCGGCATGACCGAGGACGGCACCGCATACGAGGATGCACTCGCCGAGGCGCAAGAGCTCGGATACGCCGAGCCTGATCCCACCGCGGATGTTGGCGGCGCTGATGCCGCAGCGAAGGCAGCCATCCTCGCCAGTCTCGCCTTTGGTACATGGGTCGGCCTGGACCGGGTGCCCCACACCGGAATCACCGAGATCACTGCGACCGACATTCGGTATGCGGACGACCTTGGCTACACGATCAAACTGCTGGCGATCGCTGAAGACACCGCCAGTGGCGTCTCAGCCCGGGTTCACCCCGTGTTGCTGCCGCATGACCATCCTCTTTCCGCGATCCGTGGAGCGACGAACGCCATCTTCATCGAAGGACCCGCTATCGACACCCTGCTGTTCGCCGGACCGGGAGCAGGTGGTGACCCGACGGCTACCGCGGTGCTCGGCGATGTCATCGATGCGGCCCGCGAGATTCTGGCCGGCGCCCAGGTGGCTCCCCGCATCCGGTTCGCCCCATCGTCTCTCGCCGACTTCGGCTCGGTGCCAACCAAATGGTACGTACGTCTCGAAGTAGCCGATCTGCCGGGCGTCCTCGCCCAGATTGCTGCCGCATTTGGCGAGGCCAACGTCAGCATCAAGTCGGTATGGCAAGAGGGAACCGAAGACAAGGCAACGCTCCTTATCGTCACCCACACCGCACCTGAGGCGGACCAGCAGAACGCTCTCGCTGCGGTCGAGCAGCTTGATTGCGTAAATGCTGTGGCTGCGGCGATCAGGGTGGAAAGCGAGAAATAGTGAGCTGGCCCGGTGTCATTGAGCAATTTCGGGATCGTCTGAGCGTCACTGACGCCACGCCTGTCGTCACCCTCTTGGAGGGCAACACGCCACTCATCGAAGCGAAAGCTATCTCTGAGATCGTGCAACGACCCGTGTTCCTCAAGTATGACGGTGCGAATCCGACAGGCTCCTTCAAGGACCGAGGCATGACGATGGCCGTGTCCAAGGCGCTCGAATCTGGTGCCAAGGCGGTTGCATGTGCGTCGACGGGAAACACCTCAGCTTCCGCAGCCGCCTATGCGGCGCGTGCTGGGATGCGGGCAATCGTGGTGCTGCCGGCCGGCAAGATCGCAAGAGGCAAACTCGCGCAGGCTGTCAGTCACGGCGCCGACATCGTCGCCATTGACGGGAACTTCGACGACGCGTTGGCGATCGTTCTTGAGCTCACCTCCACCCACGATGTTGCTCTAGTGAATTCAATCAACCCGTTCCGCATCGAGGGACAACAATCCGCCGCGTGGGAGATCACCGCCACTCTTGGTGATGCACCGGTGATTCATGCGTTGCCGGTGGGCAACGCTGGCAATATCACCGCCTATTGGAATGGCTACACCGCTGAGGGGCATGCTCCGCATATGTGGGGTTTCCAAGCAGCCGGTGCGGCTCCGCTGGTTAGCGGTGAGATCATTGACGACCCGGAGACGATCGCAACTGCCATCCGCATCGGGAACCCGGCTTCATGGGATTCTGCGATTGCGGCTCGTGATGATTCGGGGGGGCGGATCGAGGCCGTCACCGATGACGAGATCTTGGCGGCGTATCGTCTGTTGTCATCACGAGAAGGCGTCTTCTGTGAGCCAGCTTCGGCGGCCTCAGTGGCAGGGATTCTAAAGTTCCAGGAGGACCTTCCCCAAGGTCAGATAGTCTGCACGCTGACCGGTCACGGACTCAAGGATCCGGACACAGCTGCCGAAGGATTCGAAGACCTGAAGGTGGTTCGATCGAATCTCGATGCTGTTTTAGAGCAGCTCGGTTGGTAACAAAAAGCGATCGCGCTTGCGTAGCCGTCTCACGACGGTAAACTACTTACCGGATCGATATCCGTCTCCACCTTCTCCCGTGTGCGGCTTGCTGCGCCGAAAGCGTGTTCTACATCTCTTGAGGAGACCACCGCTTCTTCGGGACGGAGATACCACAGGCAATTCATGCCAAAACCTCGTTCGAA
>JASJHC010000061.1:0-3749 GCA_033791245.1 Acidimicrobiia bacterium
CATCACCCACGGACTGCTCACCGGGTCCCCAACCGTTGCGCTTGTCTCGACCCTGTCAGCCATTGCTGCGGTCGCCACCGTTGGTTGGTGGTGGAGAAGGCACTCCCGCCAGCAGCGGTGGCACCTTCGTGAGCTTCTACCCAACAACCGGCAAGGACGTTGGATCGCGGTTCTGCTGGTGGCCCAGTATTTGGTCTTCATCCCGGCATGGACACCGGAGAAGATGCCCCCACTCGCCGGGCACGTGGTCGTTTGGCTGATGTACGCCGGGTTTGGACTGCTGCTCAACTCGGCACTTAGGCAATCGGCGGCAGAGCTGCCGTGTCAACAGCCAACCGATCTGGACCGAGACGTACTTCGTCGTGGGGCCGCTGCGCTTGTGGCCCTCTCCGTGCTTGGATCCTTCGGTCCACCAGAAGTCGGTTTCATCCCGGTGTGGGGTGTCGCCATCGTTGCCGGACTCCGCATGTTGGTTGGCTCGGTCCGCCATGTTTTGAGCGCATCAGACCCAAGTCCAGCACACCCGACTTCGCCATGACACCTAGCACTCCCCCCGAACTCCATGCAGTCCCCGAGGGCAGCCCCGAGCCCTGGTTTTGCAGGGCTCGCAAGGAACGCCGCAGGCGTTCCCGGTTACCCGATGATTTCGGCTCTCCTACCATGACGGCGGCCCAAGGCATAAGTCGCTATCGCTAGCCCGGCAGCACCCACGCTGGCGGTAGTGGTGCGGATGACCTTGCGAGCAGTCCGGCTGAACTCAACGATCGGCCAGCCCCTCGTCCTGGCCACCGCCTCCAAACCATTGTCTGGGTTGACGGCAACCGGATGCCCTACGATTTCGAGCATGGGAAGGTCACTGACCGAATCGCTGTAGGCGTAACAAAGATCGAGGTCATAGCCCTCGCGCTCTGCAACGCGGCGCATCGCATCCGCCTTCGCCGGGCCGTAGCAGAACGGCTCCGACAGCCCGCCCGTGTACACGCCGTCAACTGTCTCAGCGACCGTGGCAATAGCGCCGGTCATTCCCAGCTCGACCGCGAGGCTTTGCACGATCTCGATCGGTGAGGCGGTAACGAGGTAGGTGGCGCGGCCGGCTTCGGTGTGGAGGTCGATGAACCCCTGCGATTCCTTGCGGACATCGTCGAGCAGTCGAGGGATCACGTCATCGGCCAACGCCATCAGGTCTTCGACACGGCTCCCGGTTATTGCCTGCAAGATGCGATCACGGACTGCGTTGGCCTTGTCGTCGGAGGCACCAGTGAACCGAAAGGTGATGGCCTTCTTTGCATCAGACAACAACTCGCTTGTTGGCATCATGTCGGCACGCCATGCGGCGAGCCCAAACACGAAAGCAGAAGAGCCAGCGATCAGTGTGCGGTCCAGATCGAAGAAAGCGGCTGCCTGTCGGTTGTCACCCAATCAAGTCCCCTTGCTAGCTGTCAGATACGTTACCGGCATGCCGGGTACAGGTCACACTGAACCAGATCCACTCCGGCGCATGGATGACTGCCGAATCCGTCTCAGGGACGATTGATCCGAGTCGGGCGCACGGTACGATCCCAAGATGAGAATCGATGACCGGCAGAGGATGATCATTACCGACGTCCTTCTTGGTGTCGGCATGTTCGTCGTCAGCCTCGGCGCACTGTTTGTCTGGGGCTTAGGGGACGACACCAATGTGCGCGATCCCGACATATGGGTATATCCGCTCGTCGGGATGCAGACGCTCTCGCTTATCTGGCGAAGACGGTTCCCGGTGTCGGTTCTGGCCATAGTGATTCTCGGGTTCGTCATCGACCGCGGCCTCAACTACCCAAGCTCCTGGGCGTTCTTCGGTATCTCCTTTGCGATCTATACCATCGGCGCCCAGCTCGAACCAAAGAAGTCCCTCCTCATCGGGGGTATCACTCTCGACGTTGTCTTGCTGTGGACGGCGATCGGCATATTCGTCTACGACGTTGAGCCGCTGGCGCTGCTCAGCGAGCTGGCCGTACTCGGGTTCCCTCTCATGGTTGGCCGTGAGTCGTACCACCGGCAGCGTCGGATGATCGACCTCGAAAGAAGAGCGATCCAAGCCGAGCATGAACGCGAACAACAGGCTGCCGAAGCGGTGCTGAACGAACGCGTTCGTATCGCTCGAGAACTCCATGATGTGGTTGCTCACGAGATCACGGTGATGACCCTGCAGACTGCTGGGGCGCGCCGAGTTCTTGATAGTGACCGGGATCAAGCAACCCAAGCAATGCGGGCTGCTGAAGCGGCCGGCCATCGTGCCCTAACCGAAATGCGCCGCTTGCTTGGCATGCTGCGAACTGCCGACTCGAAGGCAACGACGCCGCAGCCAGGGCTCGACTCCCTGGAGACCCTTGTCGAGCAGATGAACCTCGCCGGACTTCGCACAGAACTGAGCGTCAATGGTCAGCACCGTCAGCTCCCGCTTGGCGTCGACCTCAACGCCTATCGGATCATCCAAGAATCGCTTACCAACACGCTCAAGCATGGCGGGCCCGACGTAAGCGCTTCTATCGCTGTGACCTATAGCGATTCGGTACTGTCGGTAGAGGTCAGCGACGATGGTCGTGGCGCCTCGGCCGCCGCCAGCCCTGGCGATGGATCAGGCCAGGGACTGGTCGGGATGCACGAGCGAGTGGCACTATTGGAGGGCTCAATGACTGCTGGACCAAAACCGGGCGGCGGCTATCGCGTCACGGCCAATATCCCGATTCCTGCATGAGTCCGATCACTGTTCTTATCGTCGATGATCAGGCGCTGGTACGTGCCGGTTTCACCATGATTCTCAGTGCCGAGCGCGACATCGAGGTCGTCGGAGAGGCAGGCAACGGATTCGAGGCGCTAAAGATGGCGAACAAGCTCCGCCCTGATGTGGTCTTGATGGATATCCGCATGCCCGAAATGGACGGAATCGCCGCAACCAGAAAGCTATGCGAGAATCGCCCGGCCGACCCCAGCTGCCCACGTATCTTGATACTCACAACGTTTGATCTGGATGACTACGTATACGACGCAATCCGGGCCGGAGCCAGCGGCTTTCTGCTCAAAGACACTCCACCGGATGATCTGGCGGAGGCGATTCGGGTCGTGGCCTCCGGCGAGGCCTCGCTCTCGCCTTCGGTGACTCGCAAGCTATTGGAGGAGTTCACCAAGACCTCGGCGGTTCCGCAGCCAAACGCAGGAATCAGCGACTTGACCGAGCGGGAGGAAGAGGTGCTCCGCCAACTAGCCAGAGGTTTCTCCAATTCGGAGATTGCCGAAGAACTGTTCGTCTCAGAGACGACGGTGAAGACCCATGTCTCCCATATCCTGACGAAGCTCGAGCTCCGGGACCGGGTCCAGGCGGTTGTGGTTGCGTACGAGTCGGGCCTTGTGGTTCCCGGCGACGCCTAAGGATCATTGCCACGTTCCAGCAGAGCCACAGCTGCTGCCAACAGCAGCGATCGGTTCCCTCGCACCATTGCCGCCACAAAGGGCAAGCGAATGCGACATGCCCTCATCGAGAGCACCCCCGGCACTCTCTCCGCTCTGGTCGGAAACGGGGCAAAGAGCGACCTCGACCCCGGCCCCGGCTGGGCCGTGCGACAGGATCGAATCGTGATCGCTTTCCACGAACCCGCCGAGACAGTCTTGATCGCCGGTCTCACCAAGAACCCGGCCGCCGACCAGCCCTTCCCTCCGCACTCCACAACCTGAAGGGCCACCCCAGTTGGGGTGGCCCTTCCAGGTACAGGAAT
>JASJHC010000062.1:0-3029 GCA_033791245.1 Acidimicrobiia bacterium
TGGACGGTAGTGGATGGCGTAGAGGACCCCAGTAGTTGGGTCGAAGGCGACGGTTTCGATTTGGTTGAAGACCGTCGCGCCGGAGGAACCGAATGGTCCGATCGTGCTGACGGCACCGGTTGCCGTGTCGACTCTATGCAACTGGTCGGCGGAGGCTGCGTAGAGATTGGTGCTGAACGGAACCAGAGCGATCGCCTGAAGGGCGGCACCAGTATCGCCGATCGTGATTTCTGCAGCGAGCGGGTCGGTCTCCGACAGATTGAGGCTGGTGAGTTGGTGAGTGCCGCTGTTGTCGCCAACCAGATAGCAGAGGGCACCCGTCACCGCGATTTCGAGGTTGTCGATGTTCATGTGCGACTGGTCGACGTTGCCGCTGACGGCGAAGAGTATCCGGGTGTCGTCGGCGATGTACGGTGTGAGATCATATGAACCAAGCAGCTGCGCGGTGTCGGTCGCCAGCGACCAAGTGTCCAGCGTGACCCAACTTCCGCCACCGTCATTGGATACCTTCAGCGCCACCGAGCCGGCGCCTAAGGGGCGCTGGTTCACCTTGTAGTTGAAGCTGAGGGTTGCCGAGGCAAAGCGGCTCAGATCAGCTTCTCGCTCGACGGTTGCGTCGGTGCCCGACACGCGGCCTAGTAGCAGGCACGGGTCGGTCTCGCAGTTGGGTTCGTTCCAGACTCCGATCGCCCCGAAATCCGGGCCGTCCGCCTCGCCGGACTCTGCCCAGGGTCCCGTCCACGGCAGGCTCCCGGTACTGCCGGTGAAGTCGGAGGTTTGGAAGTCATCGGCGAAGGTTCCGGCCGGATCGGCATCGGCGGGGACGAGCGGCATTACGAGAGCTGTGAGTAACAGGACAAGCGCCAGAAGCAGACTAGGCACACGACGAATGGCGGCCGGATACGGGCGCCTCATGCGGTAACAGTCGAGCGTTCCTCCGGCAGCAACTCTCCACGAGTCCTGTCGTAGGCAGCCAAGGGGAGACGGATGACAAACCGGGTCCAGCCGTCGGCGTGTTCGTACCGCACTTCGCCGTCCATGCCGTCGACAAGGATCTTCGCTACGGCCAGGCCAAGCCCGATCGTTCCGGTGGTGAGCGCATCGTTGCCCTCATGCATGTACCGTGTGAAGAGACGTCTTTCGACCTCGGGGGTGACACCGGGCCCGTTGTCGGAAACCGCAATGACCGCAGCCGTCCCGACCCGATCTGCGGTGACCCTGATGGTGTCGCCGCCCCAACGATTTGCGTTGGAGAGCAAGTTGCGGAGAATCTGGCGTACCCGCAGTTGGTCACCGTTGACGACAAGAGGTGGGCAGTCGACCTCTACGTTGACACCGGTCCGTTGTAGAGGCCTGGTCACCGTTTCGATTTCCTCAGCGAGGCTGAGTTCGGCGAAGTTGTAGGCAATGGTGCCGGCTTCGTCGCGAGCGATGGTAAGCAGGTCCTCGACCATTCTGTTGAGCTCTGCTGACTCCTCGTTGATCACCGATATGAGGGTGTGCGCTTCCTCGGGGTCGATCATGCCTTGCTCGATCAAGATTTCGGAGAACCCGTAGATGCTGGTGAGCGGGGTCCGCAGCTCGTGCGAGATGTTGGAGATGAATTCGTCCTTGGCCTTGATCACCCTGCGCTCGGCGTAAAGCTTGGTGTCCATTTCGCTGCGGGCGCTGTTGAGCTGACGCTTGGCGATTCGCCAGTATGCGTAGATAGCGAGGGCAGGTGCGAGCAGGGCAACAAGGAAGCCGGCGATAGTGCCCACTCGTTGGGTGAGGCTCTTGGCGTTGGCCAGAGTCTCGAGGGCGTTGTCGCGTCGATTGACGACGGTGTCACGCAGGGATTCGTATGCGGACAGGGTGTCGGTTGCGAGCAAAACACCTGCTTCGTTGACCGCGCCGCGCTCAAGTGCGTCGAGTACTTGCAGCGATCTTTGGATGGCAGAATCCGGGGATGCAGACTCGATATCGAGGATCTCGAGTCTGCTCTCAAGCGCCGCGATCACTCGTCGCGCCTCGGTCTGTGCCGTACCTGCGGTGTCGAGGTCTGCGACACCGAGTTCGACGTCTTCGGCGAGTAGGACAGCCTGGCTCAGAGAGCGCAGGCTGAGTTGGGTTGCGACGAGCGCGCTCTCGGTGTGGGCGAACTCATTTGAGTCGTCGAGGAACGATCCGATGGCGAGAGCGTTGGCGTGCAGCAACGCGGCGACAAGCACTGCGATCACCGCACTGATTGCGGCGCCGAGCGCAGGCTTGCTGATCCGACCCCCTCGTAGGCGGCTTGAGTTGAAGGACTTACCCATTATCCATCACATGGTTTGATGTCTAACAAGTCGGCCCAGCGGCGACCGATGTAAGGGCAAACGAGTCGCAACAGGTAGCCAAGCTGCCGGTACGCAACGGGACTAGTCCCTCGGTTCATACCGATTTCCGCATATCCGACGGCAGAATGATGCTGGTAGCGTCAGCGTGGAGGAGAGGGAGTTCGGGTGACGCTCGAAAAACCACCGGATACGCCGCATGAGCAATCGGAGCCGATAGCGCGCGAGCTGCCGAGCGTCGGCGCTCGCCGCGAGGTTCGTGTTGCCGGGATCCGTGTAGCCGGGCGGCGTCGCCGTCCCAGTGGTGAGAAAGCGGCGTTACGGCGCGACCTCGAAACCACTGGGCGGGTGTGGCTGGTGGAAGGGATCATCATGATCCTGCTCTGGATTTCGCTCTTTGCATTCCCGAGAACAGCCGACTGGTGGACGAGACAGGACACCGCACTGCTGCAGGAGTTTGTTGACATTCGCACCAGCGCGATGACATCCATCGCCGATGTAGTCGCCATTCTGGGCTCAGGTTGGTTCCTGAGAATCCTTCGAATCGGCACTCTGCTTGGGTTGATATTTGTCCATCGCTGGCGGCATTTCTTTGCAGTTGTCTTGGCCATCTTGATTGTTCAGGGCACGGTGGAACTTGTCAGCTACTTCGTCGGCCGTCCGCGGCCGTTTGTCGAGATCATCGGCAGTTGGAGCGGCCCGTCCCATCCGTCC
>JASJHC010000063.1:0-7166 GCA_033791245.1 Acidimicrobiia bacterium
GAAGGGTTCTTCACTGTCAACGCAGCACTGCCGTATTCGTCGCGATGCAGGGGCTATCGCTGGTTCCGAGGCAGACGTTGCGCCACCCGTTCCAGAAGGTGTTGCGCCACCCGTTCCAGAAGGTGCCGATGGCTGAATGGCTTGCGGATCAAGTCGTCGTCGTCGATCTTGACGCCGGCGCTTCCCTCGGAGGCATAGCCCGACATGTACAAGACGGGAAGGTCGGGAAGCTGGTCGACAAGCCGGGCTGCGAGCCGGGGACCGGACAGGTCGGGCATGACGACGTCGGTGAGGAGAAGGTCCGGTTTCTCGCCAGCCGCAACGTATTCCAGGGCTTCTTGTGATCCAAGCGCTTCGAGTACCCGGTAACCGGCGCTGCGGAGTATGTCGGCAGCGAGCTCAAGAACCTCGGCGTCGTCCTCGGCAACCATGATGAGATCATCTCGAACGGGTCGTTCAATCGGCAACGCCTCGTTCTCTGTAGCCTCAGCATCTGGCTCGACGGCCAGCAAATGGATGGTAAAGGTGGAGCCGCTGCCTGGTGCTGAAGTGACGGTAATCTCGCCCCCGGCGTCGAGGACGGCTTCGTACACCGACGCCAGGCCCAGACCGGTACCGACTCCTGGGGCCTTGGTGGTGAAGAACGGCTCGAAGATTCGGTCGCGTGTCGCCGCGTCCATACCGACTCCGGTGTCGGTTACACCCACCTCGACAGCGGGCTGGTCAGCATCCCTGACGGGGAAGTCATGCGACGGAACATTGCGAGTCGTTATGCGGAGAACGCCACCGCGAGGCATGGCATCTCGGGCGTTGGTGGCGAGGTTGAGGGCTACCGCGGCCAGATGAGCCTCGTCGAACCTCACAAACGGTGCCGTTGAGTCCAGCTGATACTCGACGGCGATGTTTTCACCGACGAGCTGTCGCAGCGTGTCCATCCCCGCCTCAAACCATGCGTTGATATCCACTGTGCCAGCAGTCTTTGCGGTCGAGCGACCCAGTTGCATCAGCGAAGACACCATATCCGATCCCCTGGCCACAGCGCCTGCGATGGAGTCAAGCCGTTTTGTCGCACCGCCCGTGAGACCGGACTCAGCGGCTACAAACTCAAGATGACCCTGGATGACGACCAGAAGGTTGTTGAAGTCGTGGGCGATGCCGCCGGCAAGCTGACCAAGCGACTCCATACGAGCCGCATGGATGAGGCGCTCGTTGAGGTGTTTATGGTCGTCGATGTCTTGGATTGCACCGATAACTCGGAGGCCGGGCGAGTCTCCGTCTTCGGCCACGGTGCCGCGGACGTGTAGCCAGCGGTATCGCGCCTCGTCGCGTCGCACCCGGAACTCGACATCGAACGATGACCGAGTCTCGATGGCGGCACCGATGGCGTCCTCCAGCCGGGGCCGGTCATCAGAGTGGACACGATCGAGATACGCCTCGTACGTGGCTTGGTCGGGTTTGTCGCCGAGTCCGAAAAGGTGCCGTGCTGTTTCGTCGCCGACCATATGTCCGGTGTTGACCTCCCACTCCCACGTGCCGAGTCCCGCCACATCTACCGTCACCTGGAGTCGTTGTTCGCGATTGTGCAGCGTTTCTTCGGCGTGGCGAGTCTCCGTGAGGTCGCGCATGAACCACACTTCCTCACCGATACCGGTGTAGCCGCTGAATTCCACTAGACGGCTCGTCCCGTCCTTGCGGGTGATGGTCAGGACGTCGGGTTGCGAGAAGTGGGCCCGGCGGCTCCCCTCGTAGATTTGACGAGCCCGTGGTTCGTCACGCGGAAACACCGTCGCAAACCATGTATCCACATGGGCAAGCTCGGAGGTCTCATACCCAATCAGTGCCTCAGCAAAGCTATTGAACCAAACCGCATCCCCCCGTATGTGAACCGCCGCCCCCGGCAAACCGGCTACGAGTGCTCGCAATGGCTCACCGGCAGGCTCTGCAACCCCCCTCTCGTCCGTCGAGGCGCGATTAGAGGGCGATGCTGCTGTATGTCGCGTGTCATCGGCTTTCGTGTGATGTTCTCGGCGATGTCGGCCCATCATCACTTACCTCCGTCTGCTCACATGGCGGATCGACTATCAATCCCGATCATCGGCACCGGTCATCAACTCAAGATTCGGTTGTGATCAACCCACGATCAACCCATCGCTGGAGCGGCCGTGTGCGCCACAAGGCCCTATTGCGGTACGAATCGGTATCCTGCTCCCCGCAGCGTCTCGATACGACACGGCATCGCCGGATCAGGTTCGATCTTCCGGCGCAGACGATGAATGTGCTCACTCACCGTGGCCGTGGTCTGCCACTCAGCAGACGAGCCCCACACTCGATCTAGCAGCATCTCGCGAGAGAACACCTGACGGGGCGATTCGGCCATGAACACAAGCAAATCAAACTCAAGTGCAGTCAGCTCGACCTTGTGGCCGTCAACGACCACGTCGCGGGTACGAAGATCAATGGTGACATCACCGAAGTCAAGTAACTCGTCCGGTAGTTGCTCGTGGCTCCGCCGCAGCACCGCATGGACCCGCGCCAATAGCTCTCGGTGCGAGAAAGGTTTCACCAGATAGTCGTCGGCACCAAGTTCAAGCCCGACAACCCGGTCAGCCTCGTCCCCCTTGCCACTAATCACAATCGTGGGGACGCGCCCATGGTTCTGCAGTTTGCGCAGAACGTCGAGCCCTTGCACCCCGGGGAGCATCAGATCCAGTATCACAAGATCGGGATGATGAGCCGGGAGCAGTGCCAGCAGCGACTCTCCGTCACCGATCGCAGTGACCTGTAGCCCATCCTGCTCCAACACGTCACGGACGAGTCCTCTGATCTCGCGGTCGTCGTCAACCACCACGACATGCGGAACTCTGCTACTCGCCATCGCGCCTCGATCCATGGAGCGGTCCTCTTGGGCGCTCTCAATATTAGGTCACGGAAATGTCCATCACGCCGACGATCGCTCGACGTTGACGCTCCGTTGATGCCACATCGAGACAAATGCCAAGAGCAGGCTTCATCATGAAGTGATGAAGGCTCTGCGCAGCGTTACCTACCTAGCAGCGAACCGTCACAGAAGTGCCCCGACACGAGGAGAACCACTCGAATGTCTGCCTCAACCAGCGATTCAACAACACCCCTCGTATTCGGGCCGGTGCCCTCACGCCGCCTCGGCCGCAGCCTCGGAATCAACAACGTACCCCCGAAGACCTGCACCTACGCCTGCGTGTACTGCCAAGTCGGCCCGTCCCCTGCCAAGGAGGTAGCGCCTCGACCTTTCCATCCGCCCGATGAAATCGCCAGAGTGGTCGCAGAACGGGTAAGAAACGTGCAGGCAGCAGGCAAGACCATCGACTACCTCACCTTTGTCCCCGACGGCGAACCCACCCTGGACAACGGGCTGGCAAAGGAAATCGAACTGCTGCGCCCTCTTGGTATCAAAACCGCCGTCATCACCAATGCGACACTGCTGTGGCGAGAAGAAATCCGAGCAACCCTACTGCGAGCCGACTGGGTCTCAGTGAAGGTAGACGCCACCGACAAGACAACTTGGCGACACATCAACCACCCACACGAGGCGCTGGACCTTGATCACGTCTTAGAGGGCATCTCTACATTCTCGAGGGAATACGCCGGTGACCTGACTACCGAAACCATGCTCGTCTCGGGCATCAACGATGGTGAGGAGTGCCTGGAAGGGGTCGCCTCGTTCATCGCCGACCTCAACGTCACCAACAGCTATCTGTCCGTACCCACCCGGCCGCCGGCGGTTCGTGGGGTGCGACCCCCGTCCACGACAAGCCTGAATCGCGCATTCCAGATCCTCTCGCAACGCCTTCCCAAGGTCGAATTGCTGATCGGCTACGAGGGCGACGACTTCACCTCAACCGGCGATCCGGTCCACGACCTACTGAGCATCTGTGCCGTTCATCCGATGAGGCGCTCAGCCGTAGAACGGCTGTTGACCCAAACCGGCAGCGACTGGACCACTGTGGATTCAATACTGGCCGAGGGTCGCCTTCTCCAGGTCGAATTTGGGGGCCACGATTACTACCTCCGACCCATCGCCTCGCCATGAACCAGCTCTCGAGATATGGCGCGATCATGAATCTCATCAAGAGGGCGACGACACTCGCCACAACGACAGCTGCCTCGCATCTTCGAGGTTGTGCGACGGAGGGTCTGTGGAAATCAACTTCACACCTATCGGTATCGTAAGAACGCTGGCAACTGAAGCTGAGGTTCGTGCCGAGAAGAGCGACTTGGAGGGGGAGCTAGAAATCCTCCCCGAGTTTGCCTCTGCTTTGGACGGAATAGATGGATACTCCCACCTATTCCTGATCTATCACTTCGACCGACTCAGACCCGCTCAGATCGGCCCTCTGCAAGTCAAGCCGCGGCGACTGATCAGAAGAGGTTTCGAACTGGACGATCTCCCTCTCCTGGGAGTTCTGGCACTCGACTCCCCTACCCGACCCAACCCGATCGGGCTCACCTTGGTGCAACTCGTGGAGAGGCAAGGAACACGACTGACGGTGAGCGGGTTGGACTGCTTCGATAAAACTCCCATCCTCGACATCAAAGGCTATCAATCGGACTACAGAACACTGGAATTCTCATTGCCGGATTGGTACAGACGGTTAATGGACAAATCGGGGCACATCTAGCGGCAGGGAGGGTGCCCAGCTTTGCGGATACTCGTCGCCATGGGACTCCCCACCGTGTCGGGTCCAACAGCTACCGCTGGCTCGATAGCATCTCGAGCCAGCTCTGTCGTGTCGTTGTGGTTAAAAGCCACCAACGCCATCACGGGCACACAGGCCAGCACCCTGAGTGGGGTGAGGGCGTTGAACATAAAAGCACCTCCTGAGCGGTAACCCGTCGTTGTGCCACCCCTGGGGCCTGCGCGGAAGAGCATTCCAGCCGGTGGACAGAGGTTCCCTATTGCGGTAGCCCGGATTCGGCGAGATGATGGAACTGGAGCCAGTTAGGCCAATATGGCGCCCATAATCGAAGTCCGTAACTTGCGAAGAACCTACGGCGACGTGAGGGCTGTTGACGGGATTTCGTTTGAGGTTGCCGAGGGAGAGATATTTGGCTTGGTCGGACCCAACGGTGCCGGCAAGACCACGACCATCGAGTGTCTCGAAGGACTGCGCCAGCCTACGTCGGGTCACATTCGGGTACTCGGCATGGACCCCGCCACGGAACGGCGAGTAATCGCCGAGCGGATTGGCGTCCAGTTGCAAGAGAGCGCACTGCCGCCCCGACTCCACGTCGAAGAGGCGCTCGCGCTTTTCGGGTCCCTCTACCAACGCCGTGCGAGAGTTGATGACCTCCTGGACCGGTTGTCACTCACCGAAAAACGTAAGACTCCGATCGCCAAACTGTCGGGCGGACAGAAACAGCGCGTGTTCATCGCTCTGGCGCTTATCAACCGGCCAGAGATGGTCTTCTTGGATGAACTGACAACGGGACTCGACCCTCAGGCGAGACACTCAATGTGGGACCTGGTATCGCAGATCCGTGACCGCGGCTGCACCGTCGTCCTGACCACCCACTTCATGGAGGAAGCCGAGCGGCTGTGTGACCGGGTCATGATCGTAGATCGAGGCCGCATTGTTGCGTTGGACACGCCTGAGGCGCTGATTGGTTCGCTCGGAGCCGACCAGCGGATCGTCTTCGGTCTTCCGGAGGGACAGGACGTGGAGGTCCTAACGACGCTCTCTGCTGTCAGCAGGATCGAGCAAAGCGATGGGCGTGTGATCGTATATGGCCACGGCGATCGCTTCGCCAGTTCCGTCGTTCACACCTTGGAAGACGCCAAGGTTGCCTTCACCGACCTCCGAACGGAGCAACCAAACCTGGAGGGTGTGTTCTTGGCGTTGACCGGCAAGGAGATGAGGGGATGACCCATAGCGCCGCGACGGGAAACGGAACTGTGGTTCATAGCGACAGCTCTGTGACGCTTCGATCACTCAGGTCGCTCGTCGTTGCAAACCTCAGGCTGTTCGCACGAGAGCCGATCGCGGCGTTCTTGACGTTGGCCTTCCCGGTAATGCTGGTTCTCATCTTCGGGACGATCTTCGGGAATGAACCAGACGAGATGTTCGACGGGTACGGCTCCATGGACGTTTCGATGCCCGCCTACACGGCGTTCATACTCGGGATGGTCGGGCTCCTCGGAGTGGCCGTCAACACCAGCAGTTACCGTGAGGCGGGCATCCTCCGACGCTTTCGGGCGACACCGCTGCGGCCGCTGGTCTACATCGCTGCCGACGTGGCCGCCAATCTCGTCATGGTGCTGGCAGGAATGGCCGGGATGTTGGTGGTGGGATGGGGCCTGTACCGCGTTCGGTTCGAGGGCAATGCCGGGAGCGTGTTTCTCGCCGTCATCTTGTCGAGTCTCGCGATGTTCGCCGTGGGTTATCTGATCGCCGGACTGGCGCCGAACGCCCGGACCGCCCAGGTCATCGGAATGGTGGTTCTCTACCCGATGATCTTCTTGTCAGGTGCGGCAATGCCATTGGAGGTATTACCCGACACGGTCCGGACGATCTCGAACTTTCTCCCCTTGACCTACGTGGTGCAACTTCTGCGCGGACTATGGGTTGGTGAAACGTGGGGATCTCTCGGACTCGAGACGGGCGTTCTCGTCGGAATCCTCGTGGTCTGCACCACGATCGCCGTCCGGCTCTTCCGCTGGGAGTAACGCACAACCCGCCACCCAGTGACTGAGACCGCAGCGAAGTGACCCACATTTCCGAAGCTAGCGCTGACTGCCCTGAATTGATCGTCTCTCAGCCGATCGGGTGATCGGCGTACCTCCTTCGATTCTTCGGAAGGCGCGGCACAGTTGTGGCCGTATCCAGTATCGTTAAACACTGTTCGAGACCGCTCATGGGAGTTCATCGGCCGGAGCGCAAACCCGCCACGAACGCGTCGTCGTCACCAAGAACGGAATACCCGTTGCGGTATTCGGCGACTCCGTTGCGGTAGCAACCCTGGATCGAACCCGAGACGAATCGGCCTTCCACTGCTCTTGACGGGAGCCTCCCGAGGAGTCCAACCCCGTCTCAACTCCCACCTCGGCCAGCGTCGCGGTGGCTCTGCCTATGCGGCACAGAGCGATGCCGCCCTTGACCCACAAGGGCCAACGATCAGTAGGCAGGTTC
>JASJHC010000064.1:0-4604 GCA_033791245.1 Acidimicrobiia bacterium
AGGGAGACAATCGTGAGTGAAGAGATCCGCTACGGCGTGATCGGCACCGGGATGATGGGGCTCGAGCACATCAACAATGTGAATGCCATCGACGGCGCCCGCGTCGTGGCGATCTCCGATCCGGATCCCCAGTCGCGCACGTTCGGCAGGAACACGGCGCGCATCCAAGACGACATGGTCTTCGAGGATCACAAGGATCTGTTGGCGGCCGGTGTGTGTGACGCGGTGGTCCTCGTGTCGCCGAACCACACACACGAAGACGTGATGAAAGACATCCTCGCCACCGATGTTCACGTCTTGGTGGAGAAGCCGCTCGGCACCACGGTGTCCGAATGCCGCCGCATCATCGAAGCTGCGGAAGGACACCAAGGCATCATCTGGATGGGGCTCGAGTATCGGTACAAGCCACCGATCCAGGCCCTGATCCACGAGGTGCGCGCCGGCAGTGCCGGCAACATCAAGATGGTTGCCATCCGGGAACACCGGTTCCCGTTCCTCGAGAAGGTGGAGAACTGGAACAGGTTCAACCGCAACACCGGCGGCACGCTGGTGGAGAAATGCTGCCACTTCTTCGATCTGATGGTGTTGATCGCAGAATCGAAACCGATTCGGGTCTACGCCTCGGGATCCCAGGATGTCAATCACCTTGCCGAGAGGTACGACGGCGAGACCCCCGACATCATCGACAACGCATATGTCATTGTCGACTTTGAGAACGGCAGCCGCGGTCTTCTCGATCTGTGCATGTTCGCCGAGGGTTCCCGCAACGAGCAGGAGTTGGCGGTGACGGGCGATGTCGGCAAGATCGAAGCGTTTGTGCCTGAGGCGGTGATCCGTCTCGGGCGTCGCGCCGAGCGCACCGTCGAAGAACGGCCAGTGTCCGACGACCATGTGGCGTATGCCGGTCTGCACGAAGGTGCCAGCTACTTGGAGCACGTCGACTTCATCGATGCAATCCGCAACGGCACGCCTCCGAAGATTACGCTCGAGGACGGTCTGCTCGCCGTGGCGGTTGGAGAAGCCGGCCACCGTTCGATTGACGAGGGCCGACCGGTGACGCTGTCGGAGGTGCTCGACGGTTAGGCCCCCTTGGCATACGACTAGCAGGAGAAGCCCCGGCCGTGACAGGCCTTAATCGGAGGTGCCCAGCGCATGAAACCGGACATAGTGATCCACGACACCACGGACTCTGTCGGTGTTGCTGTAGTTGAAGGGATAGAGGCGGGCCAGGAGCTTTCCGTGTGGATCATGGATACAAACGAAACCAAGTCAATCGTCGCTAAGGACGCCATCCCGCTTGGTCACAAGATCGCCATGGTCGATCTTGCCGAGGGCGATACGCTCATCAAATACGGATACGACATCGGCAAGGTCGTAGAAGTGTGTGGCGTAGGCCACCATGTCCACGTCCACAATGTCAAGACCAAGAAGTGGTAGGGAGAAGACGATGACCACAGAGCGGACTATCAAGGCATATCGTCGCGAGAATGGACGCGTCGGCATCCGCAATCACGTCATCATCCTTCCGGTCGATGACATTTCCAATGCTTGCGCCGAGAAGGTCGCCAACAACATCGTTGGCACCCTCGCGCTGCCCCATGCCTACGGGCGTCTCCAATTCGGCGCCGACCTCGAGTTGACCTTCGATACCTTGATCGGTACCGGCGCCAACCCCAATGTCGCTGCCGCCATCGTTATCGGTATCGAGCCAAAGTGGACCCAAAGGGTCGTCGACGGCATCGCCGCTACCGGCAAACCAGTTGCTGGCTACTCGATCGAGGAGCATGGTGACCTTGAGACCGCAGCCGTCGCCGGGCGCAAGGCCCAGGAGTTTGTGCAGTGGGCCACCGAGTTGCAACGCCAGGAAGTTCCCTTGCAGGAACTCTGGATCGCCGCCAAGTGTGGTGAGTCCGACACGACATCCGGTCTTGCCAGCAACCCGACTGTTGGCAATCTGATGGACAAGTTGGAGCCGGAGGGCTCGTATCTGTGTTTTGGTGAAACCTCAGAGCTCACCGGGGCCGAGATGGTTTGTGCCGATCGTGCAGCGACCCCCGAGGTACGCCAGAAGTTCATCGATACGTGGAATAGCTATAACGACATGATCGAACGTCACAAGACGAGCGACCTGTCAGACAGCCAGCCAACTGCCGGGAACATCGCCGGCGGGTTGACCACCATCGAGGAGAAGGCCTTCGGCAACCTCCAGAAGATCGGCAAGAATTCCAAGTACATCGATGTCCTCGAGCCGGCGCAAGCGCCGACCAAGGGACCCGGCCTGTACTTCATGGACACCTCGTCGGCGGCCGCCGAGTGCAACACATTGCAGGCCGCGGCTGGGTTTGCACTGCATGTCTTCACAACGGGTCAGGGCAACATCATCGGTCATCCGATCATGCCGGTCATCAAGGTCACGGCAAACCCGAAGACGGCCCGGCTGATGGCCGATCATGTCGACCTGGATGTATCCGGCTTGCTCAGCGGCGACATGGTCCTCGACGAGGCGGGTGACGCGCTGATCGACATGGTGATTCGTACCGCCAACGGTCGGAACACGGCGGCCGAGACGCTCGGGCATCGCGAGTTCATTTTCACGAAGCTATATCAGAGCGCCTAGGGAACTGAACAACCAACAGGGCCACCCGGGGCTTGTTCCGGGAGGCTCTGTGAAGAGGGAGTCATCATGATCCGCACCGCAGCGGAACTCGAGAGTCTTGCTACCGAGGTCTTGAAGAATGCGGGTACCGCCGAACCGGCCGCCGCGTCGGTCGCCAGAGCGCTGGTGCTCGCCGATCTGGATGGTCTCAACTCGCACGGTCTGGCCCGGCTGAAGTCTTACTCGGCCCAGGTCGCCGCCGGCAAAGTGGTTGGCGATGCCGTGCCGATTTTGGAGAAGCTGGGATCTTCTGCTGCTCGTGTCGATGCCAACGATGGGTTCGCCTTCCCCGCCTTCGACCTTGCCATCGATGCTCTGGTCGAGATGACCGAAGAGACTCCGGTTGCCGGCATCGCCGTCACTAACTCGCACCACTTTGGGGTCGCCGGCCACCACGTGGAGCGGCTTGCCGAACGAGGTGTGGCCGGCTTGGTCTTCGGCAACTCACCCGCCGGCATTGCCCCGTGGGGAGGGTCGCGGCCGTTGTTTGGGACAAACCCCGTTGCATTTGGGTTTCCTCGAGATAGGAAGCCTCCTGTTGTCGTGGACCTCTCACTCTCGAAGCAAGCTCGCGGCAAGATCAAACTAGCCGCCGACGAAGGACGTGCGATTCCGGAGGGGTGGGCTCTCGACGCCGACGGCAATCCCACTACTGACGCGCAGGTCGCGATGAGTGGCTCAATGCTTCCCATGGGGGATGCCAAGGGTGCCGCCCTGGTGCTGGCGGTCGAGATCATGGCGGCGGCGATGACCGGCGCCCACTTCGGCTACGAGGCGAGTTCCTTCTTTGACGATATGGGCGGTCCGCCCCGAGTCGGCCAGTTCCTGCTCGGCTTCCGTCCGGGACCGCTCAGCGGCGGAACCTACGCAGAGAGGATCGAGGTGCTGTTGCAGGCTGTACTCGATCAGCCAGGAACTCGGATTCCTGGGGCGAGGCGGCTTGAGATCCGTGACAAATCCATGCGTGAGGGCATTGAAATTCCCGACGAACTGATTGCCTGGGTCGAGGCTGCAGCGGCATAAACATACGCACACCGTCGAACGATGAGAGCATCCCCATGTGGAGGGAACGCTCTCTTGACGGGTGGAGAGGGTCAGTCGCGGGGGCCTCGAGGCCCTCAGCAACCTTGTCGGAGGCGTCGCGTGTAGCGTTCAGGTGTGCAACAACTCGGAGCGTTATCGGCCAAGGCTCTTCACTGCCGACGAGCTACTCGCGATAGCGCTCGCTTTCGAGGTTCCGCTCGTTCGCCTGTTTGATCCGCCCGAGGACCTGCCCGATGGGCTGCTCCGCTCCGACCTGAAGAGACTGATCGGGGTTGAAGAGGCCACCAGATCAACTTCACCTGGCTTCACCGCCATGCACGAAGAAGAGAGTGCTAGTTGAACTGTCCTGTGAGCGCCAGCACGGCGGTGAGTGTGCCTAGCACGGCCATCATGCCGAAGAGCAGCCAGCCTTCCAAGTCGACGACGCGGGAATCTCGGTACATCGGATACATTTCACAAGCAATCATGAACCAGCCAGCGGCACCCATGATCGCGCCGAAGAGGAATACAGAAACAATGAACATCGTGTGGACACGCTACCCATCTGTGGACTGCATCAACGCCACTGGAGCGCTGGGTGTGAGAGCCGACCTGGCGAGAGATGGCGAAGCGATCCTTCGCGATCTCGAATCGTTCAGCGAACAGCAGGCAGCGCTGACGGAAGATGCGGCAGGCATTGCGCGTCGCATTGGGCGTCTCTAGGAGCCGCCAGGATCAGCAACGCAGAACTGCGGCGTATCGGCGTGGGCAACATGGGCGCGAACCCGAGAACGCGACCTCGACTAGCGCTGCGCCCTCGGGCGTCTCAGGCAGAGCCCAAGGCAGTCCAAGAGCGACTCGGTCGAAGGTGCTTCCACAATGGCTTACACAGAGGGCACCCACAACTAGGATGCAGACTGCAAAG
>JASJHC010000065.1:0-19000 GCA_033791245.1 Acidimicrobiia bacterium
TAGACAGGTCGGCCTCTACCGGCGGGGGATTCCACCCCAGCGAAATGAGCCCAGCGACAGCAGCCCCGAGCCCGAAGGCCGCTGCGAACTTGCCAGCCGAATTCACGAGCGAGGCGCAAACAGAACGTAGACGAGACCCAACAGGGTGATCGCAACGACGATGTGGCGGGCAAACAGCCAGCGCCGACTCAACCCCGCAGCATCCAAGGCGGCCCGCACCGGTTCGCTCCCATATGCAAGCTCCCGCAGAGCCCGATCCCTGGTCGTTCCGCCACGCAGTGCCGACAGGGCGGCGTTACCTTCCCTTGCATTCACGGGAACAAGCGCCTCGGCACGGGTCAAGAGGGGTCTCGCCAGCAACACGATGGTTGCCAATACTCCAATAGACCAGAAAATGAGGCTCACCCCATGGGTGAGCAGGATCACGACCAGCCCCACAACCCAAACCGACCACAAAATCGCGACACGGCGGAGATAAGTCCGCGCGTCATGAGGGCCGGCGAAGGTGTAGACGATCTCGTTCAAATTGACCTCGACTAGATGACGCCGAGGTTAGACGTCAAATGGGGTCGCGACCTCAGGAGCGGGCACCGTCGCCTCGCCTGCCTGCATGTCCACATACCCGCTGGCCTCCAATTCGGCGGCAATCTCAGGACCGCCAGTCTTGACGACCTTGCCGGCCACCATGACATGAATCTTGTCAGGCTTCATGTAGCGGAGGATGCGGCTGTAGTGAGTGATAATCAGAACACCGAGATCGTCGCTACGCAGTTCCTCAACAAGATGGGCGACCTCGCGGACCGCATCAATATCGAGGCCCGAGTCGATCTCGTCCAGGATTGCAACCTTGGGCTGGGCAACGGCGAGTTGGTACATCTCGGAGCGCTTCTTCTCACCGCCGGACAGACCACTGTTGACCGAGCGCTCCCGAAACCGGTCCATGTCAAGCAGGGTCGAGGCCGCTTCGACACGCTCACCGAATTCGGCGTCGTCACGAACCTGACCCATTTCATCAATCAGATCGTCGAGCGACACCCCTGGTACCTCAACCGGGTACTGGAACGCCTCAAACAAGCCGAGCCGGGCTCTTTCATCGACCGGAAGACCCATGACTTCGCTTCCACCAACAAGGGCTGACCCGGTCGCTGAATAGTCATCCTTGCCCATGAGCACATGACACAGTGTCGACTTGCCAGAACCATTGGGGCCCATCAGCACATGAACTTCGCCAAATGGGACCTCTATATCAACACCCTTGAGGATTTCGAGGTCGCCGTATTTGGCGTGAACATTGGAAACTTGCAGAGCAACTGACATCAGGACTCCTCGTCAATCATCAGATAGACGACGTCGTCCTCGACGTCGACCTTGTAAACAGGAACAGGGTTGGTGGCGGGCAAGGTCAGAGCATGACCGTCGACCAGACTAAAGGCGGCACCATGGCGCGGGCACTCGACCTCGTTGTCGAACACCTCTCCCTCGGCAAGCGAAGCTTCAGCATGGCTACATCTATCACCTATCGCATAGATCTCGTCGCCTACCCGAAACATAGCGACTCGGTGATCCTCGATCTCAATGCGCAGACCGGTTTCGTTTGGGAAGTCAGCGACCGGCGCAACTCGAACTCGAGCCACTACACCCTCCCCGCTTCCTGTGCTATCCGATACTTCGTATCGATCCAAGAGGTAACGACACCAGCAATGGCCGGCTCGGGGAACTTGGCGAGAGCTTCGTTGAAGAAACCGTGGACCAAAAGACGATTGGATCTAGCCTCGTCCAAACCACGACTCATCAGGTAGTAGTGCTGCTCCTCATCCAAAGGACCCATCGTTGAGCCGTGGCCACACTTCACGTCGTTGGCCAGGATCTCAAGATTCGGCACCGATTTGGCTGAGGCACCGTCGGACAAGATCAGATTTCGATTTGTTTGATAGGCGTTGGTCTTTTGGGCGTCCTCGTCGATCCGGATCATCCCAGTGAAGATCGATAGCGCCTCATCTTGAACGGCACCCTTCAAGAACATGTCGCTGTCGGTGTTGACTCCTGAATGATGCATGGTGTAGCGGTAATCCATCGTCTGGGTCTCGTCACCGAAGTAGGCGCCCACGATATTGGCCGAGGAACCGTTCCCTTCTAGATCCACAGCCAGCTCGAGACGCGACAGTGCCCCACCCAACCCGGCCTCGCCCAGATGGAGATTGCCATCGCGACCCACCACGGCACGAGCATGCGAGATCGAACGAGTGGCCTTACCCCAGTGCTGAACAACAGTCACCCTGAGGTTGGCGTTGTCGGCAACAAACAGTTCCAGGTGTGGCACAACCAGAGCATCCACATCGTCATCGGAGCGATAGCGGATCACGACTGATGCCTGGGAGGACTTCTCAGCAACAAGGGTGACGTGGGGGAAGGCAACCGTTCCGCTTGTTGCCGCCTGAATGTCAATAAAGAATGGCTTCTCGATGGCGGTGCCGGAGGGCACAACCAGAGCAACACCTTCGCCGCCGAAGGCATAGTGGGCTGCGGAGAACTTGTCGGCATCGGCCGCGATGCCGGTGCCGAGATATCCTTCCAGCAGTTCTGAGTTGCTGGTGAGCAGGGTCCCAAGCGGGCCAAACACTGCGCCCGAGCTTCCGAGATCGGCGTCACTCACATGGCCGTCGACGAGCAACACCGAGCCTGCCATTTCAGGAAGCGCAGCTGCAATTCCGGCACCAACCTCGCGGGCCTCGCCTGGACCAGTGGCAAGCGCATAGTCATCGATCGAGAACCCGAGTTCGACATAACGCCACACCTCTTCGATTGAGGAGGGCATATCGAGTTTTTCAAAGTATTCGAGGGCAGTCTTGCGGCGATCAGCCAACCACGACGGGTCGGATGCCCCGGCCGCGGCTGAAGCCTGAGAATCAAGGGTCTTCAAGGTTTCTCCTGTAGTCAACCCAGTGAGATTACCTGTCTGGGAGCCGCTGCGAAACGGTACCGGGCGCCTGTGACGCCGCGGCCATGGTTCAGAAATTTCTCATAGCAACCGATAGCTAATAGCGTTACATCTTCACAACTTTGAATATTCTCCAAAAGGCCAGCAATCCCCCATGTCAAGAAACAGATTTCGCCAGCTTGTAGTCGCGCTCGTCGCGGCCAGCTTCATCCTTCCCACTGCCGCATTGGCGGCTACCGACGAGTTCCGTCTCGTCTACTTCCCGCACGAGGACATCACTTCGGCGTTCAGCAATGACTGGGGCGATGCTCGCTCGGGTGGTCGTAGCCATCTGGGCACAGACATCTTTGGCCACAAGCACAGTGCTGTTGTCGCCGTGGCAGATGGATTTGTAACCAAGATGGCCGAAAGCTCTCGGTCCGGCTTCCACGTTCGCATTGAGCATCGTGACGGCTGGGAGAGTTGGTATATGCATCTCAACAACGATTCGCTCGGTACCGACGATGGTTCCGGCGGAACCGGTGGGGCCTTCCCCGAGGACATCGAGGTTGGCATGTTTGTCGCCGCAGGAACAGTCATCGGGTATGTCGGCGACTCCGGCAACGCTGAGGGGTCCAGCTCGCACACACACTTCGAGCTACACAATGGCCGTGCGGTCAACCCCTACCCCTATCTGGCAGATGCCTACGACCGCTGGATTCGGGTTATGCAGTTGGCGGACGAGGTTCGCTGAGCTGCCGTGCCCGGTCGAACACGCCCGCAAACATCTCCTTGGTCAGCCGACCGGTGAAGGTGTTCTGCTGGCTGGGGTGGAATGACAGCAATACGATGGGTCCGCCCTTCACCACGACCTCCACTCCATGACCAAACTTGGGACGAGGGCGGGGAAGATCAACCCCGGTTGTCGCGAGGTATCGCCACAGCGAGTGATAGCCGTATTGACCAAGACAGACATATACCGACTTGTTGGTCAGCAGGTCTAGCTCGGATCCAAACCAGTCGGCACAATTGTCCCGCTCCGTTGTCGTTGGTTTGTTGGCAGGCGGCGCGCAACGTACCGGCGCGGTCACCCATGCATTCGTGAGCACAAGACCGTCGTCAACGCCTGTTGACTCCGACTGGTTGGCGAAGCCCGCCTCGTGGAGCGCCCGATACAGCCATTCTCCAGACCGATCACCGGTGAACATTCGCCCGGTGCGATTGGCGCCGTGGGCGGCTGGTGCCAAGCCAATGATCACAACGCTGGCACAGGTATCGCCAAACCCAGGTACGGGTCTTCCCCAGTAATGATCATCGGCAAAGGCGGCCCTCTTGTCGCGGGCGACCTGCTCACGCCATTCGACAAGACGAGGGCAGCGACGACACTCCGTAACGGCCGCAGTCAATTCGGGGATGGACGCATGCTCGATACCCATCACTCGGGTGGGGGAAGGTGACCGCTATCGAAGATGGTTCCGGCGCTCCACAACATCCATCCCATGTCCCGAGCCTCAGCAACGGCCTGTACACCCAGAATCTCCGAATCCTCTAAGAAGGCCCGCTGCAGCCATGGCCGGTATAGGGCGTGACCCCGCAGCTTGGGGATGCCAGCGTCGAGGGCCGCTGCCACCAATTCGGTGGCGTGTTCGGCGGGATCATCCCAGCCCTTCCAACCCGAACCGTAGGTGTACGTGTAGATCATTGGGCTGAGCACATCGACGTATTCTGAGAACACCCCGGGAGACTGGCCGATGCCTTCGTCTGACGAGGACTCAAGAGTTATGGCAAAGATATCGGCAGCAATGGCACACCCCAGCGGGTTGATCCGACGCTGCGCCTCCTTCAGAAACGCCGTGATTGTTTCGACCCGCTTTTGTTCTGAGGCATCGCTGTAATAGTCGTCTGAGGTCAACTCGTCGAAGCTGAGCTGACTGATCGGGCCGTCAGAGGGAAACCGGATGTAGTCGAACTGGATCTCGTCAAAACCAAGCAGGCAAGCTTCTTCTGCCAGGTCTAGCGGGTAGTTCCACGAATTCTTGTCGGTCGGGTCCAGCCAGGCCAGGTTCTTGTTGTTGACCCAAGGTTTACCCGTAGTCGTATCGATCGCCGCTATTGATGGATCGTACCGAGCCAACTGGTTGCTCTGGAAGGTCACGATTCGTGTGATCTTGTACAACCCGTGAGCATCCATGTCGGCGATTACCTGGGCTGCGTCATAGCGAGGCCGGACTGCCTCAATGTCATAGGCGAGGGCCACGTCGGTCTCGTGGTAGACGTGGCCACCCTCATCCTGTGTGTCGACAACGAAGGCATTGATCCCCGTGTTGTCTGCCAATTCGAGCAGCTCGGCCCACTTCTCCACATTCCCTGCGCCGGAACCGTCACCAGCCACCCGCAACGCGTAGATCATACGCGCCTCCAGCTCCACCACAACTGGCTCCGCTGAGCCATCCCACGCCTGGGTCGCTGGCTCCCACGCCGGACGTTCCACCGCGATCTCGCCAGGAACCGCACGGAACAATGCGAACTCGCCACCGTCGTCGCTGGTGGCTTCCATATCGCCAAGTCGGACTGTGGCACCAGGAAGTGGTTGGCCGTCACCCGATGTGACCGAACCGCTGAGGACCACGGGTTCGAGGCGGACCTCGATAGGCCCCTCTAGAGGCATGGCATCGACCGCGATAGTGGCAGGGTGAAACCCGCTGGCAGTCACAGTGACCTCAACGGGCTTCTCGTCCCAGATGAGCTCGGTAGCACCCGTCTCGTCTGTCGTGGCATCCGCCTCGGCCATGGCGAGGTCTGCAACAACCGGTGTCAGGTCGTCGGCACCCAGGACCACAAACGACAACATCAAAGGTGGGGGTTCGGGAAGGCGCATCGATTCGCCTGCCAGCAACACAGATGCTCCGGCGCACGCCGAAAGAAGCAAGGCGCTGGCGGCGGCGAAGGTGGTTAATCGTCTCATGGTTGGTAGGAAACCTTGATGAGGCCGGATCTTCCGGCACACTGCAGATGGCTGTCGGTGAGTCGGTCGCAGGGTAGTAGAAGGCGACATCCCGGTAACCCGACGGCCCAAAAAGAACCAATAGCACAGGACTTCTGGATTCGTTGAAGGTTCTGCCAGGTCGTGTTAGCTTGGATAAACGGACTAGTCATGAGGGGGGCCCATGGCACAGAAGGCGCACAGGGCGATACCGGCCGACGGTGTCGGTTTGTATCTCGACAAAGTATCTGGTCACGATCTGCTGACCGCTGAGGACGAAGTTCGACTGGCTCGAATCATCGAGGCCGGTAGGACAGCGGCGGTCCGGCTTGAGACCGAGCAACTCCCGTCACGGGAGCGCTTTGAGATGCGTCGGGCCGTGCATCAGGGTGAAGAAGCAAGAGCCGAATTCATCCGCTCCAATCTTCGCCTTGTCATCTCTATTGCAAAGAAGTACACCGGACGTGGCCTAGACCTCCTTGACCTGGTGCAAGAAGGCAATCTCGGTCTGATTCGTGCGGTCGAGAAGTTCGACTGGCGCAAGGGTTTCAAGTTCTCGACGTATGCCACCTGGTGGATTCGTCAAGCCATCACCCGCGGCCTCGGCAACACGGCACGAACGATAAGGCTCCCCGTCCATCTGGTCGATGTGGTCCGCGTAGTGCAGGAGACGGGGACCGCGCTGCACGAGAAACTGGGGCGCCGGCCAACTGCAGAGGACATCGCAGAAGCCAGCGGCCTTGATGTCGACCAAGTCGCCATCGCTATGGAGTGCCCAGATGACTGTGTCTCGCTCGACCACCCCGTCGGTGATGCGGGCGACGCCAGCCTCGGCGATTTTGTGGAAGATCTGCAGGCCGACGATCCATTTGTCGTGGCAGCCGACATCGCAAGACGTGACGAACTGGAACTGGCCCTTGGCTTGCTGGAACCAGACGAGCGGGAAGTCGTCGTGCTGCGCTACGGACTCACCGGTGGGGGGCCTCGCACGCTGTCAGACGTCGGCCGCCAGCTCAACGTGACTCGAGAGCGGATTCGCCAGATCGAGCGCAAAGCGCTTACCAAGCTCCGCCACCCGTCGTTCGCATACGACCTGGAGAGCCTGCTGTAGCGGCATATACTCGCTTCATTATGTCTGCCTAGTCGAACACCCCGAGGCGCGAAAGCCTAAAACAGCTTGAGCATTGGCGAGTCGACGCCACGCAGCTCGTCGTAGTCGACTTCAACACAGTCGATGCCACGGTCCTCCGCCAGGGTCTTCGCCTGTGGCTTGATCAGTTGGGCTACAAACAGGCCACGGACCGGGGCGAGCCGCTCGTCCCGATTGAGAAATTCGAGGTATCGGGTTAGTTGCTCAACGCCGTCGATCTCGCCGCGTCGTTTGATCTCGACGGCCACCACTTGGTCGGCGAGGTCACGACACAGCAGGTCGACGGGGCCGATCGGCGTCGGATACTCGCGCCGGATCATCTCTAGCCCTTCTTCCATGGCCCCCGGCGTCTCAGCAAGGAGACGCTGCAATTCCAGCTCGACACCATCCTTTTGCAGACCGGGATCTTCTCCCATCTCGTGAGAGGTCTCGAAGTGGATGGCGCCAAAGGTGATCGTCAGCTTCTCCCCCTTCGGGTTGGTGACGATCCATTGCCCATCCTCTTCAACAAGATAATTTGGAGCATTCATCCAGTTCAGTGGCTTGTAGGCCCCACCATCGGCATGGATGGCCACACAGCCATCGGCCTTGATCATCACCAGACGGGTGGCCATGGGCAGATGGGCGTTGAGTCTTCCGTCGTAGTCGACGGTGCATTCTGCAACAACAATCCTCATGAGATGCAGCGTACCCGAGCGATCGCTATCCGACCGAGCCTTCCATTTGCAGTTCGATAAGGCGATTCAGTTCGACCGCGTACTCCATGGGAAGCTCACGAACGATCGGCTCAATGAAGCCGGCAACAATCATCGCCGTCGCTTCTTGCTCTGACAGCCCGCGGCTCATCAGATAGAACAGCTGCTCCTCACCGACCTTGGAAACGGTCGCCTCGTGGCCCATGTCAACGTTCGACTCCTCGATCTCCATATACGGATAGGTGTCGGATCGCGAGTCCTCATCGAGAATCAAGGCATCACAGCGAACAAACGACTTGGCGTTTTCGGCACCGTCCTCCACGCGAACTAGGCCGCGATACGCCGAACGTCCTCCACCCTTGGAGATCGACTTCGACGTGATCAGAGACGAGGTGTTGGGTGCGGCGTGCACCATCTTGGCGCCGGCATCGAGGTGCTGGCCGTTGGCCGCAAAGGCGATCGAAAGAACCTCTCCGTGGGCACCCTCTTCGAGTAGCCACACCGCCGGGTATTTCATCGTCAGCCCGCTGCCCAGGTTGCCATCAACCCATTCCATGGTGGCGTTCTTGTAGGCGGCAGCACGCTTGGTGACCAGGTTGACTACGTTGTTCGACCAGTTCTGGATGGTGGTATAGCGACATCTGCCACCCTCTTTGACCACGATCTCGACAACGGCGGCGTGTAGTGAATCACTCGAATACACCGGAGCCGAACAACCCTCGACGTAGTGACAGAACGCGCCCTCGTCGACGATGATCAACGTGCGCTCAAACTGTCCCATGTTCTCCGCGTTGATCCGGAAATAGGCCTGCAGCGGCTGTTCGAGGTGAACTCCAGGCGGAACATAGATAAAGCTGCCACCAGACCAGACGGCCGAGTTCAGTGCTGCGAACTTGTTGTCATTTGGCGGGATGATCGTCCCGAAGTACTCCTGGACGATCTCGGGATACTCACGCACCGCGGTGTCCATGTCGCAGAAGATGACGCCTAGCTCTTCGAGATCTTCACGGTTGCGGTGATAGACAACTTCGCTCTCGTATTGGGCGGTCACGCCGGCAAGGTACTTTCGCTCCGCCTCAGGAATGCCAAGCTTCTCGTACGTATCCTTGATGGAATCGGGAACCATGTCCCAATCCTTGGCCTGACCCTCTGTCGGCTTGATGTAGTAGAAGATATTGTCGAAGTCGATCGCTTGCAGCTTCTCGCCACCACCCCAGGTGGGCATCGGCTTGCGTAGGAATCGCTTGTACGACTTGAGACGAAAATCGAGCATCCACTCGGGTTCCTTCTTCATCGCGGACATCTGGCGGATTATGTCCTCGTCGAGCCCCCGCTCCGGCTTGAAGACATAGTCTTCTTCGTCGGCCCAACCGAGCTGATAGCCGCCGAGATCAATGTCAACCGTTGTCATATTGGGGTCCCTTCAAGAGCTTGGAGAGGCAATTACCACTATAGCGATAGGAGATTGTCTAGCGGACGAGCATCACCGAGCAGGATTGTGCCGGAAAACCATGTCTACCACCAATTCCGGGTCGAAACACCCTGCCGAAAGAGGCATTCTGTGGTGAGAAAGTGGCCTCGGATGATCCCGCCGGGACGGTGTATGGGAGTGGGGGAAGACCGGGTACCGCCCCGGCGGATCATCCTTGGTAACCCCTATAACGTCGCGGTCCCAAGAAAAGATCCCGAGATTGTCGGACCGGCGACCTTGCCAGGGTGATGCCTTATGCTGAACCGATGCCGGTAATCGTTGTTGGAGCCGACACAACATGGGGGACGGCAATTGTCCCCGCTCTACAACCCGCTTCGGGCGAAGTGCGGGTATTCGTGTCCGATACCGCAGTCGGCGACCGCTACCGCACCCACGCCAAAGTCGCCATCGGAGACCTATCCGACGGCAGCCACGTGGGCGGGGCAGCTATCGGAGCATTCTGTGCCGTTGTCATGGCCGCCGCCGCCCATGACAATCGTGAGCGTGGTTTCGCTGCCACCGCGGCGGCTGTATTCGCCCAATGGGCCGACGGGTTAAAGGATGCTGCGGTCAGCCGCATCATCGTCGTTGGGTCTTTGGACGAGATCCCGAATCCTGACCCGCTTCGCAATATTGGTGCGGAATATCATTGTGTGGATACGTCGGACGGAGACCATGACGCCGTCGCTTCGGCGGTCGCCCGATTGGAAGCGGCGGAACCTCGAACCGCCGCGACACCGTAGATCGCACCACCTGGCAGCAGTGGGTCGTAGTGCGAGAGCGTCGTTGCTACCATCACCGGCCATGCTTCGAGCCGTCGTTCTCATCCTCATATCCGTCACGCTAGGCATAGCAGCGCTTCTTCTGTGGAAAGCCGCCCTAGATTCGATTGGCGGCTTCGGCTTGGGTGAGTCAGGTGCATCCGGCCAGCTCCTCAAGCTACTTGGGAAGTGGCAGTTCTGGGCAGGCATCGTTCCGCTGGTAGGCGTAACCCTCATCAGCCTCGATCTTTGGAGCAATGAAGAGCTGTCTCGAGTCGTACCAATGTATAGCCTCAGCTACGTGGCCATCGCGGTCATCGGCAAGCTTTTCCTCGGCGAAGAAGTCACCGCGATGCGGTGGACTGGCGTCGGCATCGTGGTGGTCGGAGTATCAGTGCTCGTCAGGAGCTGACCACGATCATCTGGATCGCTCAGCCTTCAGCGCCTCGAGTTCCGCACGAAGTTCCGCAACCTGGTCAGTCAAAGCAGCAATTGCCTTGTCTCCGCCACGCCTGAGCCGATTGTTGCTGAAGACCGCACCGTCCGGTAGATCTCGCTCTACAAAGCTGAGCGGCGAAATGATCACCTCATCGCCAATCGTGACTCCCGGTCCGATGACGCTTGGACCAGCGATGAACGTGTTCTTCCCGATCTTGGTGGACTGATACTTGATGAGCTCCTTGTCGCGACCAGTCTGCCCCGCAAGAGCCTGTAAGTGTGTCGAGTGGCTCCAGACCATCACCGACAGACCTATCTGAGTGTTATCGCCGACCTCAAGCCCTCCCTGAGCGTCCAGAATCGCACCCTCGCCTATCCAAACATTGGTTCCACAGGTCAGCCGTTCGGGATTGAGAATCTTTGCGTTCTCCCTCATTCGGCAACCCTCAGGTAGCCCCAGGAAGCGAGCCCGCTCGCGGTCGTTCATTAGGGACGTTGACCGATACAGGAGGATCTGGCTCCGGATGTGCTCTAGGTCTTCGCTCTCTTGCTCAGGAAAGTAGTCCGGGTCGCTATTCATAGTCATCGATGGTATCAGCCGCCTCATTGGCGCGCTGCCATTGCTCAAACCGTCATCGACAGCTTCCTAGGCAACGCCACGAATCTGGATGACAACCCGCTCGATGTCAGCCTCAGTCATGCCGTGATACAAAGGCAGAATGATGGAGCTATCCGCGAGTCGCTCGGTTACCGGCAATTCGGCTTTGGGGTAGTCGAGATACGCCGTCTCGCGGTGAGCAGCCATGACGCCGCGGCGGGTCGAAATCCCTGCGGCGTGAAGGTGCTCGATAAGCTCGTTGCGTCCGAGAGAGAACTCCGACGAGAGTACAACGCTGTACGACTGGAAGTTGGTGCGCCCAAACGGAGGGTCCGTCGGAACACGGACTCCGCGGACATCGGCAAGCATCTCCGCATAGAGGTCCCCGAGGAGACGCCGCCGCTCAATCATCTCGTCCAGTTTGCGCAGCTGGACTATCCCAACCGCGGCCTGGATGTCGGTCATTCGGAAATTGAACCCCAGCTCCGGGTACTCCTCGAAGTCTGAAGCCTTGCGATCGTGTCGGTCGAACGCAGACACACTCATGGCGTGGGCCCGCAGGGTGCGCAACCTTGCGGCCAACTCTTCGTCAGCGGTAACAACCATGCCACCCTCACCGGTGGTGAGTATCTTGCGCGGGTGGAATGAGAAGACGACCGGATCGGGTCCTGCACCAATCATGTCTTGTCTGTGAACAGAACCAACCGCACACGCCGCATCCTCAATGATTTGGATACCACGCTCCCGGCACAGCTTGCGTACTTCGTCGAGGTCTGCCGGCATACCAACCTGGTGCACCACAATCGCTGCCGCGGTTCTGTCCGTTGCCGCGGCCCGGATCGTATCGGCGGTCAAGTTCTGGGTGACTTCATCAACATCTGCAAACACGGGCGTGGCACCAACGTATCGGGGAGCATTAGCTGTTGCGATGAAAGACAGCGACGGCACAACAACCTCGTCGCCAGGTCCGATGCCCATTGCGTGGAGCACCAGATGAAGCCCTGTGGTGCACGACGACACCGCAACGGCGCTGGTGTTCCCAACGTACTCGGCGAAACGCTCCTCGAACTCAGCGACCCTTGGTCCTTGTGCAACCCAGCCTGACCTCACAACGTCGGCCGCGGCCAATGCCTCTTCTTCGCCAAGCCACGGCACCATCACAGGCATCATTTCCACGACTCGGCCTGCTCTTCCTCCAGAAGGGTGGCTGCATCGCCAAGCGTCATGAAGTAGTCGATGGTCCGCCCCATGCCTTCTTCGAAACCAACCCGAGGTTCGTAAGAACTGTGCTCACGGATCCGGGTAACGTCGGCCAACAGCCGGGGCAGGTCGCCAGGGCGGTCCTCGGCATGGCGAATCGGCGAATTAGCCCCGGTCCGCTCAAGCACCACCCGCGCCAACTCGTTGACTGTCACTTCCTGGCCATATCCGATGTTGAAGACTCCGCCACTGAGGGAGTCATTCATTGCCAGATCACATAGCCAGTCCGCGGTGTCCTCAACGTACATGAAGTCGCGGGTCTGGAAGCCGTCACCGTGGACGATCAACGGTTCGCCGGCAAGGGCCCTCAAGATGAACTTGGGGATCACCTCGCCCGAGTCGCCCTCGAAATGCGAGCGTGGACCGTAGTTATTGAATGGCCGGATCACGTATGTATCCATCTCGTAGGTTCGGTAGTAGGCCAGTGTGAGCAACTCGCCAGCCAGTTTCCCTGCCCCGTACACGGTGGTGGGGGCGGGAACCATGTCCTCAGAGAAGGTGCCGGTGGTATCTGCGGTGCCGTAGATCTCTGAAGAAGAGACATAGACAAACCGCCCTTGCTTGCCGTGTCGCATCGCCTCGAGAAGTTCGAGAGTCCCATCGGCGTTGACCCGAAAGTTCTCTTTGGGATCCCGGATCGACGCCCTCACGTTCCTCACCGCTAGATGGAGCACCAGGTCGGCGCTGGCCGTGTGAGCCGCTATCTCGGGATCACAGCAGTCACCCTCGACGAACTCGATCGCCTCGGCACAACTGGCGAGATTGGCATGAGAACCCGTGGACAAATCATCGATCACCTTCACATCGGCGCCGCGGGCAACAAGAGACTCGACCAAGTGCCCTCCGATAAACCCGGCACCGCCGGTCACTACAACAGACTTCTCAGCCAGGCTCATGCAAGCACCTTGTCCAACGCGTTGGCGACAGCCGACTGTTGGCCGGCGGTCAACTCGGGGAACATGGGCAGAGACAGACATTCACGAGCGACCCGTTCAGATACCGGGAAGTCGCCTTCGCTATGCCCGAGATGGGCATATGCCTTCTGCAAATGCACCGGGATCGGATAGTGGAGACCGGTGCTGACCCCCATCGCCCCTAGCTCCTTCTGCAGCCGATCACGCTCAGGGTGGAGCACCACGTAGAGGTGCCACACATGACGGTTGTGGTCGAGTTCAACAGGAAGTTGGACGTCCATGCCGGCTAGCAAGTCGGCGTAGGCGGAAGCATGGGAGCGGCGACCATCCAACCACGACTCGAGATGGCCAAGTTTGACACCGAGAGCGGCACCCTGCATCGCATCCATGCGATAGTTGAAGCCAAGCTCGTCATGGTGATAGCGCTCGCCTTGGGCATGGTCGCGCAGCGCCCGCATTCGATCTGCGACGGCGGGATCGTTGGTGACGATGGCACCACCCTCGCCCATTGCCCCCAGGTTCTTGCCTGGGTAGAAGCTGAAGCAACCCGCCAGACCGTGGCCACCGACACGACGGCCCCGGTACTCAGCGCCGTGGGCCTGGGCTGCATCCTCTATCACGGGAATTCCGTGGCGAGCCCCGATCTCCAGCAAGGCATCGAGATCCGCTGCCTGGCCATACAGATGTACGGGGAGAATCGCCTTGGTCTTCGCCGTGATTCGCTCTTCGACAAGTGCCGGATCCATTGTGTAGGTAACGGGGTCGACGTCGACGAAAACAGGCGTTGCCCCGACGTAGCTGATAGCCCATGTGGTGGCGACAAAGGTCATCGGGACGGTGATCACCTCGTCACCCTGGCCAACCCCAGCAGCTATCAATGCGAGATGCAGCGCGGAGGTTCCTGAGTTAACCGCGACGCAGAACTCAGCATCCATATAACTGGCGAAGTCGCGTTCGAACGCCGCCACCTGCGGCCCGAGGGCGTACCAGGTGCTGTCGGCGACATCAGTGATTGCATCCAGCAGTTCGCCACGAATACTCTTGTACTGAGCCTGCAGGTCCAGGAACGGAATCTGGACCACATCGTCTTTACTTGCCACTCTCTAGCCCTCTCTTGGTCTACAGATTATCGGGTGCCGGTCCAACGACTTGGGCAGGCACACCGACCGCCATCATTCCTGGCGGCACGTCACGGGTGACGACCGCACCGGCACCAACCAGAGCGCCCGAACCGATCGTGACACCCCCCATGATGGTCGCCCCCGAACCGATAGACGCGCCACTTGCAACCAACGTCTCAACTAACTCCCAGTCGTCGTCCCCCTGGACACCACCATCCGCAGTAGTCGCCCGAGGCACCCGATCGTTGATAAAGGTAACTCCATGACCTACAAAACAACCGTCCTCGATGGTCACACCTTCACAGACAAATGTATGACTACTGATCTTGCTGCGAGCACCGATCGATGCTCCAGCTTGGATCTCGACAAAGGCCCCAATCGTTGCACGGTCCCCTATCCGACAGCCGTACATGTTCACAAACGAGGCGATGCGAACACCCTCGCCCATCACAACGTCGGGGGCAATCACCTGATACTGGCCGCTGAAGGCTCGGCGCCCCTTCGTATCAGTCAACTACGCCCACCTAACGGCTGCATCGAGCCCATCGAATCGAGGCTTCTTTGCACCGAGGTGAGCGCCTCCAGCACGCGTAGCCCGGCCTGACCATCAGTGAGCGGTGGACGTTGTTCCCGAATCGAATCTGCAAACTCCTCGACAACGGCACGTAGCGCTTCTGTTTCCGGCACCGCGGGAGCGACCATGTCACCACTTCGATATGACACGAGCATGGCGCGCCGGGCCTCATCGTCGATCTCTTCCAGGTCAATACCGCTGTCGTAAACATGAATCCGCTGACCAGGGCGAAGGTCGTCCCAAACCAGCATCCGCTTGGAGCCACCGATGATCGTGGTGCGGATCTTGGTCGGGCTCAGCCAGTTGAGGTGAGCATGAGCACTGCCCCCGTTACTAAGCGGCAGAGTCATATATCCCACACAGGGTTGTCCGACGTTCATCGGATCGGCGGCGTGAGCAGCAATTGCGGTTGGGTGGATGCCATCTGGGAGTACGTAGTCGAGAATCGAAAGGTCATGGGGCCCGAGGTCCCAGAACACATCAACATCCCTTTGAATGAGACCGAGGTTCACCCGTACCGAGTCGAAGTAGAGCACGTCACCAAAGTCATCGCTGTGGACAATCTCTTTGATCTTGCGAACGGAGGATGTATAGCAAAAGGTGTGATCACACATCAACGTCAGCGCCGAATCGGCCGCCGCCTGCACCATCGCTTGGCCATCCTCGAGCTTCTCTGCGAGTGGTTTCTCCACCAGAACATGCCGACCAGCTTCGAAGCAGCGCAGCGCAATGGCAGCGTGAGTCGACGGCGGAGTGGCGATGGCAACTGCTTCGACGCCGGGATCACACAGGACATCTTCCAGATCATCCGTAACGCGGACTACAGACTGGGCACCAACGACCTTATGTGCCCGGTCAACCGAGATGTCACATGCCCAGCGCAGATCGGTCTTTTCGGAGGCGGCAAAGTTCCGAATCAGGTTCGGTCCCCAGTAGCCGACCCCCACCACTGCGATGCCTACGGGGTTCATCACGGACTCCTTTTTGGTACAAGTGAATGACGCCAGCCGCAGACTCAAAACCACAGCAAAAGGCAGACCGGATTAGTGTAGCGCTCACTGCCCCACCCCCCAGGGTGTGGAAAGCTGAGTGTATAGAAAGCCGTCCAAAAAAATGAGTTCGCCGACCCTTTCCATCGTTCTCCCGGCCTTCAACGAAGAAGGAGTCATTGCAGGGACGCTGCAACGTCTGCGTGAGGTAGTCAACGCCGATGACAACCTGCGCGGATCCGTCGAGGTGATCATCGTCAGCGACGGATCTGCCGATGCCACATACGAAGAAGCGCTCGCAGAGCTTGATGAAACTCTCCCAGGAGAGGTGGTCGAGCTCGCAACCAACGTCGGCTCTCACACCGCCATCCGCAGCGGGCTGCGTCGCTGTCGTGGAAAGCACGTCGCAATCCTGGCGGCTGACGGCCAGGACCCTCCAGAGCTACTCGGCCAAATGCTGGCCGCCTTCAAGCCGGGCATCGACGTGGTGTGGGGAGAAAGGGAAGGCCGCAAAAACGATCCTGTGGTCTCCCGTTTCCTGTCGCGGACCTACTACGCATTCTTCAGGCGAATGACCGGACTGGACTACCCGCCCGACGGCTACGACTTTGTGATGTTCAGCGATAGCGTCCTGCACGCCTTGATGTCCTATCAGGAACGCAATGCCTCGATCTTCTTGCTGTTGTTCAACCTTGGATTTGGCCAAACAGCCATCGGCTACACCCGTGGATCACGAACCGGCGGCGCGTCTGGATGGACACTGCGCAAACGGGCGAAACTGGCCGTCGACATGTTGACCGCCTTCACCGCTGCTCCCATACGCTTGGTCTCGTCGGTAGGGGTGCTGGTCGGCGTGTTTGGGCTTCTGTTTGGTGGGGTCACGGTGGTCCGTGGCCTGCTCGGGCACATACCGAACGAAGGTTGGGCCTCTTTGATGGTGGTGACCTCGCTCATGGGAGGCATGATCCTCATCGCACTTGGGTTCATCGGCGAGTATCTGTGGCGCACCCTCGATGAGGTCAGAGGGAGACCGCTCTTCCTGGAGGCACGATCGTCGCAGCAACCCCCTCCCGACACGACAGCAAACTGAAACGGTCAACAGGTTTCGTGTCCGGTCAAAAGATCTCTGCACACCAAGGAGCCGGCACGGTGCGGAACATCGAGCTGAGTCGCTCGATCGACTCGTTGTCGCCATGGATACGTCCCGCTCGCGCAAACGAAACAGCGTCGCGGCCCCCCATGTAGAGGGCACCAAGGGTATCGACGTTCATCGCAACATCGGCTGTCGCGGCCACCCGCTCACATGTCGCATCCCCGCCAGCAACAGCAAGCCGGTAGGCGCCGCTATTCCATTCGCAAAAGGAGTCCGCCACCTCGATAACTACCGAACCAGGTCCCGAATACTTTCGCTGTATCAGCGCGGCACCGACATCTATCAATCGAACCCACAGAGCGTCAGAGTATTCGGTAGTAGCGACGGCGCGCCCGTCGTTGAGAATCAACGGCAACGGATCCTCAACGGGGTTGTTCCAATGCTTCACAATGGGAAACAGGTCGATGCTTGATGCGTAGTACCACAGCGCGCGGTAGGCGGCATCGCTTGTCGGGATCAGCTCGCGGATGCGGACCTCGCCTTCGGACAACAAATCCCAGCTGCTCTTTTGCCTATAGGTCATGTAGCCAATTGGCTCACCATCACGTTCTGCGACTGCATGCCTGAGGGCACTGGCGCCGTCCCGACCCTTCTCTGGGTCGTAGAACAGCCGGTACTTCCACCAATTCGGTGACCGCTGGTACATACCTGCTCGGGACCCTTGCATCTGGTCGTACAGCGGCGGCAGTGTTGCCGCAGCCTCTTCGCCGCTGACCAGCCGCACAGTCACGCCTGGCTCTGCTCCTCCGCGACCGGCAAGCCGGGCGTCAAACTTCACGCCGTGCATCAGCGTGGCCTGTCCATAGCCAAATCGGCCGTAGATCGGTGTCTCCGACGCCCATAACCCACCCAACGGTTCACCACGGTCACGGGCTTGATCGACATGGGATCGCATCATCGCCGTCAACACCCCCCGCCTGGTGTGAGTTGGCCGGACGGTGATGATCGTCAAGCCCGACATTGGCACCTGAATCCCGCCGGGGACGGTCACGGTGAATTCGAAGTCGCCGCCGGTCCCAACGATCTCTTCTCCGTCGAAGACGGGAAAGCACCTGTCACGATCGAATACCGCGTTGAAGCGAGCCGCGGCCGCCTCGTCTTCCAGGTCAGCGTCATGGCCAAACCCTGCGGAAACCGCCTGGCGAAACGCGGGTACTTGCTCTTGCGACAATGGGCGTATCTCGAAACTCATGATGCGCACGCTATCAGCTGAATCAGGCTGCCGAGTCTCGTGCCGTCACCGGGCGATCCAGCCGCTGCCTAGTCTGCCCAAATCGACTTGAGAAGGGACCGACCTGTGCACCCAGTGCGAATCGCCGTGCAACTCCATCCGCAACACTCTCAGTACTCAGATCTGCGCCGCGCAGTTACCGAAGCCGAAGAATTGGGCATCGACATCGTGTACAACTGGGACCACTTCTACCCGCTGTACGGCGAACCCGATGGTGAGCACTTCGAGTGCTGGACGATGCTCGGCGCTTGGGCAGAGCAAACGAGCAACGTCGAATTCGGGGCCCTGGTCACCTGCAACTCATATCGCAATCCCCAGCTACTTGCCGATATGGCCAGGACTGTGGACAACATGTCTGGCGGAAGACTGATATTCGGTATCGGCTCGGGATGGTTCGAGCGTGACTACGACGAATACGGCTACGAGTTCGGAACCGCTCCAAGCAGGCTCCGCGATCTAGACCGTGACCTCCCGCTCATCAGAGAGCGTTGGGGCAAACTCAACCCAGCACCGACCCGCCACATCCCGATACTGATCGGGGGCGGTGGAGAGAAGGTCACCCTCCGCATCACCGCCGAACACGCCGACATTTGGCACTTCTTCGGTACCCCCGAGCAGATGGGCCGCAAGAGCGGGATTCTCGATGAGTGGTGCGCCAAGATCGGCCGTGATCCATCCGAGATCGAACGTTCGACAGGTGTTGACTACGACAAGATCGAAGGGGATCCGCTCCAGATGGCCGACC